>JAATEU010000370.1 GCA_015655565.1 Clostridiales bacterium | reverse complement strand
TAGCACCTATGGCTGATACATTAAACAAATTAGCTCCTATTCAAAAAGGATTTATGACAACAATTCATGCATATACCGGAGACCAGATGTTATTAGACGGACCGCACAGAAAAGGTGATTTAAGAAGGGCCCGTGCAGCTGCTGTAAATATTGTTCCTAATTCAACTGGTGCTGCTAAGGCAATTGGTCTTGTAATTCCTGAATTAGCTGGCAAATTAGACGGCTCTGCCCAAAGAGTTCCTGTTCCAACCGGTTCTACTACAGAATTAGTAGCAGTAGTAAAGGGTACGGTTTCTAAAGAGGCTGTAAATGCAGCTATGAAGGCGGCAGCTAATCCTTCTTACGGCTATACGGAAGAAGAACTGGTATCTTCTGATGTCATTGGTATTACAGAAGGTTCCTTATTTGATTCAACCCAAACAAAGGTTACAGACCTTGGCAACGGACAAACATTAGTTAAGGTTGTTGCATGGTATGACAATGAAAATTCATATACCAGCCAGATGGTTAGAACAATCAAGTACTTTGCAGAATTAGCATAATTTATATTGATCCTATTATGGGTCCGGTCTTTGTAAATAAGGTCGAGGAATGTTTACCGAACCCTCCTTGGCTTAAAGCTATAGACCGGCCCCATTTTAAATATGACATTTCCCTCAGGCCGGGCGGCGCTGTCAGCATAGAACGACTGCTTTAGGGGGCGGTGTTGTCAGCATAAGATGACTGCTTGCGGGCAGTGTTGTCAGCATAAGACGACTGCTTTAGGGGGCGGTGTTGTCAGCATAAGACGACTGTTTGCAGGAGGCGTTGTTTAAGCACATTGAAAGGAGTTATGCACATGCTAAATAAGAAATCAGTAGATGATATTAACGTTAAAGGTAAAAGAGTATTAGTAAGATGCGATTTTAATGTTCCATTACAGGAGGGAAAAATTACAGATGAGAATCGTCTTGCAGCAGCCCTTCCAACGATTAAAAAATTAATCGGAGATGGCGGCAAGGTAATTCTTTGTTCCCATCTTGGCAAACCTAAGGGGGAACCCAAGCCGGATTTATCCTTAGCTCCGGTTGCGGTAAGATTGGCTGAATTACTTGGACAGCCGGTTAAATTTGCGGCTGATGACAATGTAGTTGGTAATAATGCCAAAGCTGCAGTTGCGGCAATGAAAGACGGAGACGTAGTTCTTCTTGAAAATACCCGCTATAGGGTGGAAGAGACTAAAAATATAGATTCCTTCAGTGAAGATTTAGCTTCTCTTTGTGATATATTTGTAAACGATGCTTTTGGTACTGCCCACAGGGCACATTGCTCCAATACAGGTATAACAAAATACGTAGATACAGCAGTAGTCGGATACTTAATGCAAAAAGAAATTGATTTCCTGGGCAATGCGGTTAATAATCCTGAGAGGCCGTTTGTAGCTATTTTGGGCGGCTCTAAAGTATCCGGTAAAATTTCCGTAATTAATAATTTATTAGATAAAGTCGACACTTTAATTATTGGCGGCGGTATGGCTTATACTTTCATGAAAGCATTGGGTGAAGAAGTTGGTAATTCTTTATTGGAAGCGGATTATCTTGACTATGCGAAAGAAATGATGGAAAAGGCTGAGAAGAACGGCGTTAAATTATTAATTCCTGTTGATACGGTTGTAGCTAAGGAATTCTCCAATGATGCGGAATTTAAAACAGTCGGACGCGGTGAAATTGGTCCGGAATGGCAGGGGCTTGATATCGGAGAGAAGACCTGTAAATTATATGCGGAAGCAATTAAGGGTGCTAAGACCGTTGTTTGGAACGGACCTATGGGTGTTTTTGAATTTTCTAACTTTGCAAAAGGTACTATTGCAGTTGCAAAAGCATTAGCGGAAATTGATGCAACTACCATTATAGGTGGTGGAGATTCTGCGGCAGCTGTTAACATTTTAGGCTTTGGTGATAAGATGACCCACATTTCAACAGGCGGAGGAGCTTCCCTTGAATTTTTGGAAGGAAAAGAACTTCCCGGTGTAGCGGCAACTAACGATAAATAATATATAAAGTGATATTTAGGGACAGGTAACTGTTTATAACTTACCGTCCCTTTTATTTGGATAGGTTTATGAGTAGAAACAGTTTCTGGAAGTTTCTAAGAGTACTTAGTGTGAAAATAAAAAGCTATTTTCACACATTGAATTTATGCCTGCGAGCAAGTCGCAGGCGTGGACGTTAGTGTGAAAAATACAAGGTATTTTTTACACCCTGATTTGAGGCAGTATCCGAAACACTGTTTCGGATATGCCATGGGAGCCAGGTTGAAAGAAAATATTTATTATGGAAAGGATGCCACTTGCTGCTTCTTTCAACCCTCTTTATTTGTGGCAGTATCACATCTGCAAGCAGCAGTGATATGTAATGTGTATAAAAATGAAAAAGGAGAAAAACAATGCGTAAGAAAATAATAGCAGGTAACTGGAAAATGAATAAAACTCCAAGCGGGACAGTTACTTTAATCAATGAATTAAAACCATTAGTAGCGACGGAAGATGCTGATGTTGTATTTTGTGTACCGGCTATATCCTTAACATTGGCAATAGAAGCCGCAAAAGGATCTAATATCCAAATTGGGGCTGAAAACATGCATTTTGAAGAAAGCGGCGCATATACAGGAGAAATTGCTCCAAATATGCTTACGGACATCGGAGTGAAATATGTTATTATCGGGCATTCAGAAAGAAGAGAATATTTTGCAGAAACGGATGTAACCGTGAATAAAAAAGTATTAAAAGCCTTTGAACATGGCATAACACCAATTATCTGCTGCGGGGAATCCCTTATTCAAAGAGAACAGGGAGTTACCATTGACTTCATCCGCCAGCAGATTAAAATTGCATTTTTAAGTGTAACTGCGGATCAGGCTAAAAAAGCTGTAATTGCTTACGAACCAATCTGGGCAATCGGTACAGGTAAAGTTGCAACGACCGAACAGGCGCAGGAAGTGTGTAAAGCAGTCCGTGGCTGTATCGAAGAAATCTATGATGCAGCAACAGCAGCAGCCATCCGTATTCAATACGGCGGCAGCGTTACGGCCGGCAGTGCTGCGGAACTATTTTCACAGCCGGACATAGATGGCGGATTAGTTGGCGGTGCAAGTTTAAAACCGGATTTTGGAAAAATTGTAAATTATAAATAATTTAATAAACAACGGTTTATGGCCTAAACTTATATTTTATACTAAAACAGCCGTCCGCCAGGGGTGGCGGCATTGTTTGTTGAAGTACTGTATTTTAAATGAGGTGCATAATCTCATTTGAAATTTTGTAATAATATAATATTATTATTGGAATGAAAAGCATGTTCCTATAATCAGATTTATTAATCAGACTTATGGCGGAAACCATGGCCTTTATGGGCAGTCTGAATACAGCTTCGGTAAGCTATATTATATTTAGCTACGCATTAAGGATAAAGGAGTAATTATAATGAGTAAAAAACCTACGGTATTAATGATATTAGACGGATATGG
>JAATEU010000456.1 GCA_015655565.1 Clostridiales bacterium | reverse complement strand
GTCAGCGCAGAATTTGCTTTGCAAACTCTTTCCCGCTTTATAGGAATTACGTTTCTTATTAATTTTTAGGAGGAATTAATTATGGCTACACCTTATAACCACAATAAAATTGAAAAAAAATGGCGCAGTAACTGGGAAAAGAGACCGGTAAATGTAAATGACGGTTCAAAACCAAAATATTACTGCCTGGATATGTTCCCTTATCCATCTGGCAGCGGCCTGCATGTAGGACACTGGAGAGGCTATGTAATCAGTGATGTTTGGAGCAGATATAAGATATTGAAGGGATACTATCTTGTTCACCCTATGGGCTGGGATGCCTTCGGCCTTCCGGCTGAAAATTATGCCATTAAAATGGGTGTCCATCCCAGTAAATCAACAGCAGAAAATGTTGCCAATATTAAGCGGCAGATTAATGAAATTTCGGCTGTCTATGATTGGAATATGGAGGTAAATACTACCGATCCTGAATTTTATAAATGGACCCAGTGGATATTCATAAAAATGTTTAAAGCCGGTCTTGCCTATGAAAAGGAAATGCCCATTAACTGGTGTCCTTCCTGTAAAACTGGTTTGGCAAATGAAGAGGTAGTAAACGGCTGCTGTGAACGCTGCGGCGAACCGGTAACCAAGAAAAACTTAAAACAGTGGATGCTGAAAATCACCCAATATGCGGACCGCTTATTAGAGGATCTGGATAAACTGGAATGGCCGGAAAAGGTTAAGAAAATGCAGTCGGACTGGATCGGCAAAAGCCATGGTGCGGAGATTGATTTTGCTGTTAACGGCTCGGATAAAAAGGTTAAGGTATATACTACAAGACCGGATACCTTATACGGGGCTACCTTTATGGTACTTGCACCGGAGCATGCGTTGGCAAAAGAACTGGCTGCCGGTGAACAAAAGGCAGCGGTAGAGGATTATATTTTTAAGTCCTCCATGAGATCTTCCGTGGATCGGCTGCAGGATAAAGAAAAGACAGGAGTATTTACCGGAAGCTACGCCATAAATCCCTTGAATCAGAAATTAGTGCCAATCTGGATTTCCGATTATGTATTAGCAGATTATGGAACCGGTGCCATTATGTGTGTTCCTGCTCATGATGACAGAGACTTTGATTTTGCTAAGAAATTTAAGATACCGATTATTCAGGTAATTGCAAAAGACGGTGCGGAAAATCCGGACCTTACGGAAGCTTATACGGAAGCAGGTGTTATGATTAATTCAGGAGAATTTAACGGTATGAATTCCGCTGATGCAAAACGGGAGGTTCCGGGAATGTTAGAGGCAAACGGAATTGGTAAGAAGACAACCAATTATAAGTTGCGCGACTGGGTATTCTCAAGACAGCGCTATTGGGGCGAGCCCATACCGATTGTTCATTGCGGGCATTGCGGTGCGGTTCCCGTACCCGAGGAGGAGCTTCCGTTATTATTACCGGAGGTGGAACGTTATCAGCCAACCGGCACAGGAGAATCTCCCCTGGCTGATATTCATGAATGGGTTAATACAACCTGTCCCGAATGCGGCGGGCCGGCTAAGAGGGAAACCAATACCATGCCGCAATGGGCAGGTTCCTCCTGGTATTTTTTAAGATATGTGGACAGCAAAAATAAGAATGAATTGGTATCAAGAGAAAAAGCGGAAAAATATTTGCCGGTGGATATGTATATTGGTGGTGTGGAACATGCGGTCCTTCATTTATTATATTCCAGGTTTTACACCAAATTCCTGCATGACATCGGGGCGGTAGATTTTGATGAGCCATTTACCAGATTATTCAATCAGGGCATGATTGGGAAAAATGGGGCAAAAATGAGTAAATCCAAGGGAAATATAGTATCGCCGGATGATTTGGTAAGAGATTACGGATGTGATTCTTTAAGACTTTATGAATTATTTGTCGGTCCTCCGGAATTAGATTCCGAATGGGATGACAGGGGAATGGACGGGGTATACCGCTTCCTAAACCGTTTCTGGAATCTTGTTATGAACAGTAAAGATAGTAATGTGAAAGTCACAGAAGAAATGATTAAGGTCAGACATAAGATGATTTATGACATAACCACCCGTTTGGAGGCTTTCAGCTTAAATACGGTTGTCAGCGGCTTTATGGAATATAATAATAAATTAATTGACTTGTTTAAGAAAGAGGGCGGAATTGATAAGGAAACCCTTGAAACGGCAATTATTTTATTGGCTCCGTTTATTCCCCATGTGGCAGAGGAACTGTGGTCCCGGCTTGGACATACGGAAAGCGTATTTATAGAAAAATGGCCTGTATATGATGAGAACAAAATGAAAGACAATGAAATCGAAATTGCAGTCCAGATTAACGGAAAAACGAAGGCTGTTGTCATGGTAGGAGCAGAGGATGCAAAAGATATTGTTGTTGCAAAAGCAAAAGATACGATTGCAGATAAATTAACCGGTGCCGTTATAAAAGAGATTTATGTCCCGGGGAAGATTGTTAATCTTGTAATGAAATAAATGAGTTATTTGTGGGAAGCACGGGCGAATAGCTGCAAGAAAGAAGAATGCAGCTATTCGTGCGGCTAATTCAAATTTAAATTAATTAATATATATCATTTTATGCACAAGT
>JAATEU010000428.1 GCA_015655565.1 Clostridiales bacterium | reverse complement strand
TAGACGGTATCGGTATTTTAGAAAAGAGGCTTGATTATGGGTATGCTTTTTTTTGAAGTTTTTGATCAGTTATCTAATTTACCAAAGGATTTAGAAAACCTCTTTCAGGAGGTTTTGATAGAGAAGGTATCCGTATCAAAGTCAAAAGCAGAAATCAGGATATACATGCAAAGCAACCGGCTGATTCCCAGGCAGAATATTAAGAAAATGGAATATCAGCTTAAAAGGCAGCTTTTTGCTGCGGCTTCTAATTCCGTAGTTTTATGGGAAAATTACATATTATCGGCACAATATACGACGGAAAAGTTATTTAACATATACAGGGACAGTATTTTAGAGGAGTTCAGGGAAAGAAGCATATTAGAATATAATGTGTTTGAATTATCGGAGATTACGTTTAAAGAGAATATCATGATATTTAAATGTGAGGAAAATTTTCTTATACGGAAAATGTCGGGCAGTGTTATAAAATATTTAACGGACTTGTACAAAGACCGGTTTTGTTATGATATTACCGTCCGGTTTGAATATTATGAACCGGAGAGAAAGGAAGAATCAGGGGAAGAAGAATATGAATTCGTCAGCAGGGCAGGGGGGAAGGAAACAGGGAGTTCCTCCTCTTTTGTAAGAGCAGAGCAATACGGGGCAGATGATTTAACAGCAGCCGCATATTCTCAGGAATTAAAAGAAAGCCAGGCGATTTTTGGAGGCGGGGCGGCCGCGTCAAAAGAATTGCATGGTGAGAGCAGGACAGCTAAACAAAAGACTGCCTATGACAAAGGTAAATATAATTATAAGAAGACAATTCACGACCCGGATACAATCTATGGGAAAGGATTTGAAGGAGAAGCCGTTCCTATTGCCGATGTGCAGGATGAAATTGGAGAAGTAGTAGTACGCGGTAAGATTATAAATGTAGAAGAGAGAGAACTGCGGAATGAAAAAACCATTGTTATATTTATTATAACGGATTTCACGGATTCCATTCAAGGCAAAATCTTTGTTAAAACAGAAGAAGCGGCAGAGGTAACGGAGGTTTTGAAGAAGGGCCGGTTTATTAAGCTGAAAGGAATGGCCTTAATGGATAAATATGATCATGAGGTCACCATAGGGTCCATTGTTGGAATAAAGACAATTCCTGATTTTACAGCAATAAAAATGGATAACAGTCCGGTAAAGCGTATTGAACTCCATGCCCATACCATGATGAGTGATATGGATGCGGTGGTAGATGTGAAGGATTTAGTAAAAAGGGCATTCGCCTGGGGCCACAAAGCGGTTGCCATTACGGATCACGGTGTCGTACAATCCTTTCCGGAAGCCAATCATGCATTAAATAAGAAGGACTATCCGGAATCGGAATGGGAGAGGCTTAAGGAATTTAAAGTAATATACGGTGTGGAAGCTTATTTGGTGGATGATTTAAAAGAGATTGTAGTCAACCAAAAAGGACAGTCCCTTGAGGATTCCTTTGTGGTATTTGATATAGAGACGACCGGTTTTGGACCGGTTAAGGACAAGATTATTGAAATAGGTGCCGTTAAAGTTGTAAACGGTAATATTGTCGATAAATTCAGCAGCTTTGTTAATCCTGAAATACCAATACCTTATGAAATTGAGGAGTTAACGGGCATCAAAGATCAAATGGTCATGGACTATCCTGCCATCGACGTGATTCTTCCTGAGTTTATAGCCTTTTGTGGCGGGTGTGCCCTTGTTGCCCATAATGCCTCCTTTGATGTAAGCTTTATAACAAAAAAAGCGGAAGAATTAGGAATTGAAACGGATTATACCGTTATTGATACGGTAGGTCTGGCACGTGTTTTATTGCCGGATTTAAGCAGATATAAATTAAATACGGTGGCAAAAGCACTTAATATATCCCTGGAGAATCATCACCGTGCGGTAGATGATGCCGGGGCGACCGCTGAAATATTCGTAAAATTTGTGGCAATGTTAAAAGAAAGGGATATTCACCGCATTAACGAAATCAATACATTAGGAAAATTATCACCGGAGGCCATTAAAAAACTGCCGACTTATCATGCTATTATTCTGGCACAAAACGATATCGGCAGGGTGAATTTATATAAGCTGATTTCTTTATCCCATATTGACTATTATAGTAAGAGGCCCCGTATACCTAAGAGTGTATTTATGGAAAACCGGGAAGGGCTGTTAATTGGTTCCGCCTGTGAAGCGGGAGAATTGTACCAGGCAATCTTAAGGGAACAGCCGCCGGAAGAAATAACAAGGCTGGTGAATTTTTATGATTATCTGGAAATACAGCCCTTAGGCAACAATGAATTTATGATACGCAGTGATAAAATCAATATTAATACCAAAGAAGAGTTAATGGATATTAACCGCAGAATCGTGAAATTGGGTGAGGAATTTAATAAGTTAGTGGTTGCTACCTGTGACGTTCATTTTATGGATCCGGAGGATGAAATATACCGGAGGATTATCATGGCCGGCAAGGGTTTTAAGGATGCGGACGAACAGGCTCCTTTGTATTTTAGGACCACGGAGGAAATGTTGAATGAATTCATGTATTTAGGCAGGGACAAAGCTTATGAGGTTGTCATAACCAATACCAATAAAATAGCGGATCTGATTGAGAAGATTTCACCGGTACGTCCGGATAAATGCCCTCCTGTAATTGAGGATTCCGATAAAACCCTCCGTGAAATCTGCTATAATAAGGCAAATTCCATGTATGGGCCTAATCTGCCGAAACAGGTTGAGGAACGGTTGGAACACGAATTACGCTCGATTATAACCAACGGTTTTGCCGTTATGTATATCATTGCCCAAAAGCTGGTTTGGAAATCCAATGAAGACGGATACCTGGTAGGTTCCAGAGGTTCGGTAGGTTCTTCCTTTGTTGCTACCATGTCCGGTATAACAGAGGTAAATCCCTTGTCTGCCCATTATTATTGTACTAATTGCTTTTACTCGGATTTTGAGTCAGAAGAAGTGAAAGCTTACTCCGGAAGTTCCGGTTGTGATATGCCGGATAAAAATTGTCCGGTCTGCGGACAACCCTTAAGTAAAGATGGACATGATATACCTTTTGAAACCTTCCTGGGGTTTAATGGAGAT
>JAATEU010000507.1 GCA_015655565.1 Clostridiales bacterium | reverse complement strand
TTTTTCTTCCATCACCTAGACCTGCCTTTCTTTAATATGCTATTAAATTTAAAATTCTCCTTCTCCGTTAAATAATAATTCAAAGCCGTAATAATTAAAATAATAATAAACAAAGTAACTGAGGCCGCAGATGCCAGACCAATATCTTTATAATTTAAAGTAGAAAAAGATTTTTTATAGATATAAAGCATCATCGTATTTAATGCTCCGGAGGGACTTCCGTATTCTCCGCTTACGGCATAAACTTCTGCAAAACGCTTTAATGCACTGATTGTAGATGTGATCAACACATAGGTAAAGGTATTCTTCATACAGGGTATTGTTATCCTGCTAAATTGCTTCCATTCGTTAGCTCCGTCTATCTGGGCCGCTTCATAAAGTTCCGTTCATACGGTCTGCAGGCCGGCAAAGAACATAATGATATTATATCCGACACTTTTCCAGATGGCCATTGTTACGAATGATTCTCTTGCCATATCAGGATCATTAAAAAAACCTTTTGGACGAATTCCCACTAAAGATAAGAAATAATTTGCAATTCCATCTTCATCAGGCATAAAAATATATTTAAAAAGGATTGCAACTGTAACCATAGACATAATCATCGGCAGTAAAAATACTACCTTAAATATATTCTTTGATTTAGGAATACTATTTAACATATTGGCAATTACAAATGCAATGGGAATATTAAAACCCACCCCCAGAACTGCCATATAAAGGGTATTAATTATAGATTGGCGAAATTCAGCATCTTGGAACATAATATCATAATTTACCGTTCCAATAAATATGTTTTTCATATTTTGAAAACTATCTGTAAATGTATTTACTAAGGGATAGATATTAAAGATAAATGTACCTAAGATAGGAATTATCAACAGAGTATACCAACTAATATAATTTTTCAGTTTATTTTTTTTCATAATTAACACTCCTTATGAATGTAATTAAGTGTCTGAACAGACACTTAATTACAAATATTAACTATTGACCTAATTGTTTTTTTGTATTTTCAACCCAGTCATTTACTCCATTGTATAATTCTTCTCTTGCTTGCTCCGGTGTAATCTGCTTTGAAATCACCTGGCTTAATACCGTCTGCATGGGAGTTCTCCAGAACCAGTAATCATCTGTTATAAACATTGTTTTAAGTTGGTTTTCATGTCTTTGCTTATTGATATCATACTCCATACACTTCATACCGCTGAAATCTTTCAAGGCTGTTAATTTATCTTTTGCATAATTTGTTAAATAAAAATCATTTATTACTTTGTTGGTGGCTAATACCTTAATAACTTTCCATGCAAGTTCCGAATTTTTTGCATTTTTAGTAACCGCATACCTGAAAAATTCCGGGAACCCCTGCATTCCTTCACTGCCTGTGGGTATAGTAATAGGAATGAACCGTTCTGCAATATCTTTTTTATCAGCATACAGATATTTAAGCATAGAACCCGTTATGGCATTTGTATCAAAATTAATAGCGATATTATTATCTTCGGTAAAAAATTTTTCCCCACCTGAATTCGTGGCTATTCCTTCCGGCGATATTTTTACGATTCGCTCCATGTTCTGGAAGAATTTTAAAACTTCAGGAGATTCTTTCAGATAATTTACATATTCATCTTTATCCATTTCAGATAACAGCATTGTATCACTGGAGTATGGTTTTACTGCATCATGACCAATTGCATTCCATTCCATCCACATGGATGCAATATAGGCACCATAATTCTTTTCTCCTGTTTTCGGATTTGTACCGTTCATTTGTTCTGCTTTTGAAATTAACTCTTCATAAGTAACGTTTTCATCCAGGATCTCCACACCCCAATCTTCAAATATTTGCTTGTCATAAACAAATATATTGCTGGCCATCGTAACCGGCAGCCCAAAAATCTGTCCTGTTGCTTCCGGATAATTAAAGGATTTATAGTTCATATAATGTACCGCCGGGTCAATGAAAATATCATCTATATTATGAAGGTTAACATCCGGATCGTTTTCCAAAAATTGCGTGTGATCAACGAACCAGTCCGGTGCCATAACCTGATTTGTATAAAACCCGATATCAACTTCTCCCGCAGCAATCGTAGCTTCCATTTTCTGTATCCACCCATCCCAGGGAATACTTGTCAGTTGAACATCTATATCCGGAATCTGTTCCTCCAAAATTGCTTCAAAAGCACCCAGGCTTAAAGATTTTATTCCGGAGATTGGATCTATTGTATCCTGATCATTAATTCCGGGGACGATCATTCTTACAATAGGTTTATCTCCTGATGCCGTACCTTCACCGTCAGGGTCTGTTCCCGTCTCCCCATTCTGCTTACTACATCCTGCCAACATACCAAGTATCATAGATAATACCAACACCAGACTAAAAACTTTTTCAAACTTTTTCATAAATAACCTCCTCCTTTTAGCTATGTTCCAATCTTATGATATTTTAAACATAGCAGATTATTTTCTTCATAGTTGACCATCTTACCTCCATGGCATGCCATATCTGCTTGCAGATGCGGCACCGCCTCAAATCAGGGAATGAAAAATATGTCTTTTTATTTTTCACCTTAACTTAATGGACTGTTAATTTTTAATAGCTTTTCCCCATTTTTTAAATATATTTCTGCTTTCCACTCTTCCTCAGCTTCAATTCCTGTCACAGCCTCCTGAAGCCAATTAGCTTTAAAATAAATCATGAACGGATCATCATAGGCCGTAGCAAAGTATTCGCCATCACGGTAAAAATCAACGTAATCAATCTGTTCAGGATAAAGGCTTGCCAAACGGATCCAGCGTTTTTTCTCATAAGTCATATCAGGTTCTAATCCTTGTAAATATAATTGATCTTCAAAAGGTATTTCATCGGTTTGAATACCAATTATTTCTGCCATCCGATAAGCGAAGAACAAGTCTTCACCGGGAGTAATATTCCAATTAACCGGTGGTTCCTGCTTTGTCATATTATTATAATACCCCCATGAAATTTGCATTCTCGATACAACTCCCAGTTGACTTAAGGCTTGAGAATCTTCAGTACATACAATGGGACGCACAGGTGTTATATGCTTTGCTTTTTGAACTAAATTATAAAATTGCTGTCTTGTTTGTCCATTCCCATGAATTAAAATAACGTCAGATTCACTGGCAATCTTTTCCGAAAAATATCCTCCGGTTCCACTGCATCCTACTGGAATTCCGTCTGATTCACGCTTAGCTATTCTGATTAAATCTACCACTCCTTCCACTTTATGTACAATTGGATGAATTTTAAAATCATCCACATCGTGTTCATTTGCTATCTCGATTATCACATTTGTAAACTTCATATCACGAAGCCAGTTCGATGCCTTTTTTACACCGTTCATAATAGCAATATCATCTTTTAAAAACCTTGCCTGTGCCCCATATAGAAAACTTAAAATTACTACCATTCCAATTTCATCAGCCGCTCTTATAATTTTCTCCATACGCCTTAAATAATCGGAATCAATTTCATTGCCGTCAGAAGAAAAAGGATTGTTTTTGATCTTGTAATTATCAATTGTAAAGCAAGGACCACCCCCTTGAAATCCTACCGTAAACCCACGTAAACCAAATTGATACCACTTAGAAAGAGCTTCAATTAAATCATTCGTATTCTGTTCCGGATCAAAGACTTTTCCATATCGGTTGAACCGCGCCCTATCTGCCTTATCGTCGAAAACCCCCTGAATAAACCTTGCGTTCATTAATAATCCCCATGCATTCGGATTACTGTTTTCAATCTGGCTGTATATAAGACTGCCATTAATTAAAAACTTATCATTTTTAATGCTTAATTTTGTCCTCCTCATTTCCTGCTCCTTATCCATATTACGTAATACGTCCTACCTTTTAGATGAAATTATATATCTCACACACATACTATGTATAGTATTATACATCATCCCTCCTTTTAAAAAGACCAGGTTTTTCAAACTAAACAAAAACAGGTTCCATAAACATCCTACGTATTATCTATAATATAGCACATGTGCTGCATATTGTCAATTATAATTTTAATATATGTGAAAAATAACATAATATAAGATTTTTTCCCAAAAAAAATATATGGAATTTTTGCTGATTATTATATCTTATTCTCATTGCAGGGGCTATTAAAGTGGAAAACAAAAAATATTATTTTATTGTTGACTTTTCTTTATCAAATTATCATAAAAATAATAAAAAGATAATAAGATATATAAAGTATTTTTATGAAGGCCCATGTGTGAATTTATATCTTAATGTTATCCAATTTTTTCACACATCTAGTATTGAAATTGGTATCGTTCACGAAAGTTACAGTTACTGCTTAACACTTTGACAAAAGTGAACATCTACCAGGAAAGGCATGGTGCAAAATATGTCAAAAACCAAAATTTTTGTAATTCACTTAAAAGAAATAATATATACGGCACTATTTGCAGGCCTAGGTATATTGCTGATCATACTTCTGGTTATTATGTTTTTAAATAAGAAGGATGATACCACAGAAACTATGACAGGAGTCCAATATACACCCGGAGTCTGGAATTCAACTCTTGTTTTAAACGATACTGCCCTTAATTTAGAAGTAGTATTGGATGAAGATCATATTAATTCTGTCCGTATAGTCAACATTGATGATAGTATCAATACAATGTATCCGTTAGTTGAACCATCCATAGAAGAAATAGCTGAGCAATTAATTAATGGAGCTGATGTTGATTCCATCGAAGTTTCCGAGGACAGCAAATATACCCAAACCTTACTCCTGGATGCAATTAAAGCCACTCTGGTTAAGGCTGCTCCGGCCGCAGAAGAATAAGCAGTATCCAAAACTATTTGGACATTCCAGGAAAGCAAATACATATAACAACAGCCTTCCTAAAATCTGCGTACTCCTGCGCAAATAAATGGGAAGGCTGATTTTTTTCAGGGCAGACGCAGGAAAGAATATTTTGTAAAAGTTCCCGGCAACTTCCAGGCGTGTCCGATTTTACCGGAAACTTTTACAGAATATTCCTTCCTGCGTCTGTCCTGTGATACTTTATATATTACTCATGAAATCCTGACTTATTTCAGATATTCATTATAAGGTGATTCTTCGTTCAAAAAAATAATTCCAATGATTCCCGGCCCCGTATGTGCTCCAATTGCACAACCGACACAGCTCTCCATAAAATTCTTACAGCCATATCTTATTATCAGCATTTCTTTTACCATCTGTAATGTCTTTGAATCGTCACCATGGACTAAGCCAATTGTCTGGTTTTTTAAATCCGCGCCTCTCTCACCGACAATTTCCACCAGTCTCTTTAAGGAACGCATGCGTCCTCTGATCTTTTCAATTGCAACCAAGGCACCCTCATCGTTAATCTCAATGATTGGTTTGATATCAAGTAAACCGCCTGCAATGGCGGAAGTCCTGCTGAGCCTT
>JAATEU010000136.1 GCA_015655565.1 Clostridiales bacterium | reverse complement strand
CATAGTATAGGTTTCAAAGAGAAAGCAAAACTATGCGTAAAAGTCAACAATATCCGGCAAGCGAAAGGGTGCATGGACATGAAAGTGGACGCTGTTTATTTATCCGGAGATGTTTTTTTGCCGGACAAACCTTTTTCGAGGCAGCAAATTGAGGAGCTTGTTAAAATCAAGGGAGAAACCGGAATTTATCTCTGTATGCCTCATATGACCTTTGATACACAATTTGAACAGTATGAACAGTTTCTGGCATGCGGTTTACCGGTTGATGGGTTGCTGGCAACTAATATAGGCGGAATCCGAACATTTAAAGATAATGCCCTGATCGGCGATTATTCTTTAAATATTCTTAATCATGAGTCGGCAGAATTGTACACAAGACTGGGACTTGAGCGATTTACCATTACTCCGGAGGCTGCACTTTCAGAAACGATCACTATTCTTAACCGTATGGGATCCCATGCAGAGTTAATTGTACACGGCACTCCAACAGTGATGTACATGGAGCATGACCTGTATGACAATGTGAACCAGAACCGAAACGGTCTGCTGTTTTTAACCGATGAAGGTGCATTCCAACATCCGGTCTACAAAGATCAGTATGGCAGAAACCACATGCTTTTATATAAGAATCTCTGTTATCTGCCAATTCTTAAGGGTCTTTACCGCGCCGGATTGTCTCATTTCCGTATTGAAGCCCCTCATCTGCCGGAGCAGGAACTGGTTCGAATTATCACAGTATATCAACAAGCACTGCGAGAGATGGATACCTGTGAAGCTTTATACGAGAATCTGGAACCCGTTCATTCTGACTGGACGCTCGGTTCTTTTGGATTATAAGGAGGATTGCTGCAATGAGTGCAGAAGAAATTATACAAATGCGCAGGGAGTATTTAATGCCCTGTCTCGGTTATTTTTATAAAAATCCCCCCGTATTGGTTCGGGGAGAAATGCAGTATCTATATGACGAAAAGGGAAAGAAATATCTGGACTTTTTTGCAGGTGTTTCGGTGATGAATTGCGGTCAC
This sequence comes from Clostridiales bacterium, assembly GCA_015655565.1. Classification (GTDB taxonomy): domain Bacteria; phylum Bacillota; class Clostridia; order Lachnospirales; family Lachnospiraceae; genus Anaerocolumna. The sequence goes on along the minus strand of JAATEU010000136.1, from coordinate 2,411 downwards.
AGCAATCTGGAGATTTTAAACCGGGTAATCCGGCAACTGGGTACCTTGCAGCATGTTACCAATATTTATCTGACCCAGCCGATTGTGGAGCTGGCTAAACGGCTGAGCGAAGTTTTACCGGGGAGCTTGCACAATTCGTTTTTTTGTATGTCCGGTTCTGAGGCAAATGAAGGCGCTATGCTGCTAGCCAGAATTTACACAGGCAAGCGAAAATTTATTGCTTTGAAAAACAGCCTGCATGGCAGGACGTATTTGACCATGTCTGCCACAGCCATACCCATGTGGCGTGCAGATCCTTTTTTGTCGGAGGATTTCTATTTTGTGTCCTATTCGCCGGAAAAAATTCTTTCGGAAATAGAAACGGTTCTAAGGCAAGATACAGATATTGCAGCTTTTATATGTGAACCTATTTTGGGTAACGGAGGCATCATCACTCCTCCTGATGGGTATTTTTCTGAGATTTGCGCTCTGCTGAAACGCTATGGCGTGCTTATGATCTGCGACGAAGTCCAGACAGGCTTTGCCCGTACGGGAAGCATGTTCGCAATTGAACACTATGGCATCGTCCCTGATATTATGACCATGTCGAAAGCTTTGGGCAATGGAATCCCGATTGCCGCTTTCTCTACAACAAAGGAGATTGCATCCGGCTTCACAACACCCTCCGCCTCCACCCTGGGGGGAAATCCTGTTGCATGCGCCTCTGCTTTAGCTGTATTGGATTATATAGAAGACCACGATTTATGTGCCCGTGCAAAAACACTTGGAAACCTGCTGCTGGAAAAACTCAATGGTTTAAAAAATAAACATTCCATTGTGAGCGAGGTGAGGGGAAAAGGTCTAATGCTTGGCATGGAACTACGCGATGCTGACGATGAACCCCTTATTTCGAAAACCGACGCTGTGCTGGAGCGGCTTAAAGACGACGGAATTATTTTAGGCAAAAATGGACTTTACCGCAATGTTCTCGCTTTTCAGCCTCCGTTGGTAATCCAGGAGGCCGATATAGATTTTTTAGTGGAAAAATTAGATCATGCCCTGGGTAATTCATAAACTACTGTCAACTCCGGAGTATGATTGATCCGGAAGAAAGGAATCTGCGATTTTATACCGGTACAACTTAGAAATAGTTAATAACGTTACGATAAGGGCCGCGTTGCAATAAATTACATAAAAATTGTAGTCTCAAGGCATGTGGAGTATAGTTCTGATTACGAAATTTAAAAACGAAGCATGATTTGCTTTGTAAGAAGTAAATAAGGAACAAGATTTTTTATTGAAATCGAGTTTTAAAGGGAGATGTAGGCTATGGAAATTATTAATTTTGATATATGGGACAGAACCACTCATTTCAATTTCTTCAGAAGAATGGATTACCCTCAATATTTGATATGTAAAAATATTGACATTACTAATTTTCTGACACAATTAAGGAAAAAAGATATTTCTTTCTATTATGGAATGATTTATGCTGCAACATATGCTTTAAATCAGATAAAAGAATTTAAATACCGGATTGTAGGTGATAAGGTTATTCTTCATGATACTATCCATCCATCTTTTACAGATATGACGGATGGTTCCGAGTTGTTTAAGATGGTCACTGTTGATATGGAAGACAGTATTGAAGCTTTTGTTGAAAAGGCAAAAAAGAAAGCAGATAGTCAGAAAGATTATTTCGTGATGAAAGATGTGGAAGGACGAGTTGATTTAATCTATATTACTTGCATACCCTGGGTATCTTTTACAAATTTATCACATACAATTTCGTTTAACAAAGATGATTCTATACCTCGTCTGGCCTGGGGGAAATACTTTGAAGAGAATGAAAAAATTCTAATGCCGTTTAAGCACACCATTCTTTTGTAGACGGAATTCATATGGGAAGATATTATGATACTTTGCAAAAGTATTTGTATACATTTTGATTATACAAGTAGACAAAGATATATAGCCACCAAGGGGCTACCAGCTTTAAGCGGTATTAACACCTAGATTAGTATGAACATGCAGATGTGTATGGTTTATACTAATTTGGGTGTTTTTTTATCCGATGAGGATATCCGTATCTTGATATAACACCATGGGGAAGAAAGATAGATCCACTTGGTCTTTGTACAACAATGAATAACAATGAATAAATTATACAATCGTTATTATATATGATATGTAAATTTTAAGGATATTGACATGATATAGCCATCTTTACCTGATATAATAATTATGTTGCATATAGTAGATCTCACATAAAAGGGGGTAAACATGAATATTATAAGAAGAATTTTAGGCTTAAAATCAACGAAACTTATGATCTGCACTGGTGTTATATTATTACTTATTTTAAATTATTCCATAATAGCAAAGGCAGGAAAAACAGGGGATGAATTTACCATAAAAAATGGAGTATTAGT
>JAATEU010000078.1 GCA_015655565.1 Clostridiales bacterium | reverse complement strand
CGGTCAGAACGGTACAATGAGTTTTCAGACACGCCCTAGGCGAATAAAATAATCGAAAGCAGAAACGGAGCCGGGAAGCAGGAATCTTCGGGCCGGCTTCGTTGTTTAGACCAGGAGGAAGAATATGAACGAAGAAGAAATCAAAAGTACCTTAAAGGAGTATAACTTACAATCTTGGAGCAAGCAGAAAAATATAAATCCCATACCGGTAGACAAAGCAGAAGGAATCTATTTTTGGGATTTTGAGGGAAATCGATACAGCGATATGTCCTCTCAGTTGGTAAATATGAATCTTGGCTTTGGAAATCAGGCAATCAATCAGGCAATCAAAGCTCAAGTTGATAAATTTTGTTTTGTAGGACCATCCTATGGAGCAGAATCAAGAGCGAAGTTAGCGAAAAAGATCATCGATCTCATGCCGGATAACATGGGAAAAGTATTTTTTACCAATGCCGGAGCGGAATCCAATGAAAATGCAGTTAAGATCGCAAGAATGTATACCGGAAAAAATAAAATTTTCAGCCGTTACAGAAGCTATCATGGCTCATCCTTTGGGGCCGGAAATTTAACGGGAGAACCCAGAAGATACGCATTAGAGCCGGGAGTACCTGGTTTTGTCAAGTTTTTTGATCCTTATGTTTACCGTGAGGCTGTTGATTTTGAATCCGAAGAAGCCGCAGCGAAATATTACCTGGCAAAACTGGAAGAACAGATTCTATACGAAGGGCCAAATTCGATTGCAGCCGTCGTAATGGAAACCATCACCGGTTCCAATGGTGTGTTGATTCCTCCGAAAGGCTACATGTCCGGAGTAAGAGCAATTTGTGACAAGTATGGCATCTTAATGGTCTGTGATGAAGTGATGACCGGATGGTGCAGAACCGGTAAAATGTTTGCTTTTGAAAACTTTGATATAAAACCGGATATTGTTACTTTTGCAAAAGGAGTTACCTGCGGATATGTACCCCTTGGCGGTGTCGCTGTCAGCAAAGAAATTGCGGCATATTTTGATGAAAATTTATTGTCCTGCGGATTAACTTACAGCGGTCATCCTCTGGCTTGTGCGGCTGGTGTTGCCTGCGTAAACTACTATGAAGAAGCAAATATATTGGAAAACGTAAACTTAGTCGGAAAAGTATTAGGCGAACAATTAGAAAAATTGAAAGCCACACATGCCTGTGTGGGAGATGTTCGATACATAGGTCTCTTCTCGGCTGTGGAATTGGTTAAGAGCAAAGAGACAAAAGAAGCGTTGGTTCCTTATGGAAAAGATCCGGAAGGAATAATGGGAAAGATCATCGGATTGCTGATAGAAAGAAAATTTATGACTTATTCTCATGAAAATATGATTTTAATTGCGCCGCCGCTTATCATTACCAAAGAACAATTAGTAGAAGAAATAACGAAGATAGACGAAGTACTTAACATTGTAGATAAAGATTTTCTTTAAGAACTTGGATGCGCAAAAGCGTTAGCAGAGATGAGGTGTAGAATGGCGATTCAGTTTACTTTACCGGGTCGAACGATCCTTGGCGAGAATGCATTGGAAAATAGTGAATCCATTATCAAAGGGTTTGGCAAAAAGGCATTTATCGTAACCGGAAAAATTGTAACAAAAATGGGAACCGTTGCAGTTTTAACGGAGCTTCTGACAAAATGGGGGATCGAATATCAAATTTTTAATGATATTGTCGGCGAACCTACGGACAAAATGATAGAAGCAGGGGGTGAAAATTATAAAAAGGCAAATTGTGATTTTCTAATTGCAATCGGCGGAGGAAGTCCACTCGATAGTGCAAAAGCCATTGCTGCCATGACTATTTTGGAAGGAAAGATTGCAGATTATATAGGAAAAGAAATCAAGGGGAAATTTCCACCTATGGTTTTAATCCCAACTACGGCTGGAACCGGTTCGGAGACAACCCAATTTACGATTATTACGGACACCGAAAAAGGCGTAAAGATGCTGTTAAAAGGGGACGACCTGTTGCCGCAGTTAGCTGTAATTGATCCGATATTTAGCTTGACAGCACCCAAAAACATTACAGCGGCTACCGGAATGGATGCTTTAACCCATGCAGTGGAGTCTTATACATCAAGAAAAGGCAATACCTTAACCGATATGTATGCATTATCAGCAATAAAACGAATTTTTACTTACCTGCCGCTTGCCTTTGATGACGGAAATAATAAAAAAGCCAGGGAGGAAATGTCGATAGCCGCATTTGAAGCAGGTGTCTGCATCAATAACGCATCTGTAACACTGGTACACGGCATGAGCCGTCCAATCGGCGCTTTGTTTCATGTACCCCATGGTATCTCTAATGCCATGCTCATCACCGAATGTTTATCTTATGTGCTGGATGGATGCTATGAAAAATTTGCGGCTATTGCAAGAGCAATTGGTGCGGCGGGAGAAGAGACGGAGGAGAAAGAAGCTTCCAAAGCATTTTTAGAGGAATTGAAAGAACTTTGTAAACACTGTGAGATACCGAACCTTTTTGAATATGGCATAAAGAAAGTAGAGTTTGATGCGGTGGCAGAAAAAATGGCACAGGATGCTATGGCTAGCGGAAGCCCTTCCAATACCATAAAAGAAATAAAAAAAGAAGATTTATTAGAAATTTATCAAAGACTTTGGTAAATACACAGATACTTGCAAGTACATGAAATAGAATTGCAACGGTTCCATAAACTTTATGGCCCAAAACATGTCTGCCAGGAAAAGATAGAAGGGCGAATGTACTCCTGATTTACAAGACGTTTGAGCATCCTGCCTACCGTAGCCTTGGATATTCCCCACCGTGTAGCAAGCTCAGCGCAGCCGATAAGTAGGCGAAACCTATCCCATTGCGAAAATAGACAACCGGGCCTATGTCGGAGCCCTGAACCTGCACGTCATTGTAAGTACGAGGTTTTGAAGTTTGCATAAGAACAGAGGACCACAAAATAAAAAAGACCGGAGCATCCACTTATGCGAATGCTTCGGTCATCCATCAACGTTCTTGTAAATTGTCGGTATATCCGACATCGTGGATAATCAACGATTTGCTTTAATTCTAATTGATATTCTGGCACATAAAACCTCCTTTTATTTTTCTGGAAGGCTTTATAAATCAGTCAGTAAATTATCGTGGGTTGAAAAAAATAAATTAAAAAAAACTCTTGCAATCACAATGAAAATGTGATAACATTTGTTCTATCGGTCTGAGCAGAGCTTTCGGCGGTCGCAGTAGAGCGTTCGGTAAATTGCTATTCATTTCTGCTATTAAAATACTATGGAAACGGTAATACATGACGATACTTTGCAATATTTTGAAGTATGTTACTTTCAAGGAAACCTTGATGTTATGTGGACTATATGGAATTGGGAACACACCAATGCACTGTATAAAATCTGTTAACATCAGCTCATAACCGGGTCGGTCCGGGGCCAAGTCCCTGAAGGTCCAATTATGGAAAATATGGCCTAGTGGCTCAGTTGGTTAGAGCGCCGCCCTGTCACGGCGGAGGTCGAGGGTTCGAGTCCCTTCTGGGTCGTT
>JAATEU010000439.1 GCA_015655565.1 Clostridiales bacterium | reverse complement strand
TCCTCACTTTTCAGATATTCTGTTACCTTCCTATCCACATTTTTACTCCGATATCTGTTCCACGCGCTGGAAACAGGTCTTACCGCTTCCATGTTCTCAGCTACCGTTAAGTGATTTACCAAATCTCTTTCCGCAGTAATCTCATATATTTGATATTTGTATGCAGTATTCCAGTAATAATCATGAACCAATTCTTCCTGAATCAATAATTTCCCCTGTTTTAGCTCTCTGTCTCCTGCCAGCACATCAATCAGGGTCTTTATTCCACTCCCCGGAAGGCCCTGGATATATACAATTTCGCCTGCGTATACTTCCAGATTGTAATTTCTTAATATATTATCTTTTAAATCATCCTGACTGCCATATTCCACGCGTAAAATTTCTTTCATATCATTAACTTCTTTCTAATACATTCTCATATTTTATACGTAAAAACTCATCGATAACCGGTAGTGTTATTACCGCGTCCGTCCCTGTTCCTTCAATAGAACGGTAATGAATGCCATACTCATCTCCAAAAGTAATTTTTATTCTGGTATTAACATTAGTGAGTGCAACCCCATTATGATTTCCTTTTTTCCTGCCTGCATCAAAGTAATGCTTCTGCATTTTTTGATTTAATTTATTCAGCTGTTCTATGTTCATTCCGGCACCGTTGTCCGTTATCCGGGCAATAACCTTTTTATCCGTCTGTATCAGTCTGATAGTAATATGACCTTTACGGTTCATTTTTTCCAACCCGTGAATCATTGCATTTTCAACAAAGGGCTGTAAAGTCATCCTGGGAATATAGAATTCATATAAATCGTCATTTTCTGTTTCAATATTCATATCAAAGCGATCTTCAAACCTATATTTCTGAATATAATAATAATCTTGAATATGATTAATTTCTTCCCTGATTTTTACCAGATTTTCGTCATGACTGATGCAATAGCGGAAAAATTTAGAAAGAATTTCTGTCATAGATGCAATTTCCGCCTGTCCGTCCAGTAATGCCTTGCTCCTGATACTATCCAGCGTATTATATAAGAAATGAGGATTTATCTGACTCTGTAATGCGGATAATTCCACCCTTTTCTTTATAAGGCGCAGTTTCTCCGCTTCTTCTTCATCCCACAATGCCTGATTACTGTTTTTTTTCCTGGCCCTGGCAATCATATAAAGCATGATCCTGTTTTTTTGTATCACCTGATACAGTACTATTATTACCAGCAGCAATGTGATGATGAGTACAGTCATAATAACCCCGGCAGGAAACCTGTAAACAATCAAAATTACTGCCGTAATCAGCAATACAATTTCTGCGGATATTAAAGCAATCGTTTTCTTCATAGTATTTTTATCCATATAGTTTTCGATAATCGGTAGGCTTTATTCCTGTTAACTTTTTAAATAATTTAGAATAATACTTTTCATCATTATAGCCCACCATAATGGCAATTTCTTTTACAGAAATGTTGGTTTCAGATAGCAGTCTTTGTGATTCCTCTAATCTAATCTGAGTTAAAAATTCATTAAAGCCAATTTTCATTTCTTCTTTAAAAAGTTTACTCAAATAAGTAGCAGATACATTACTGACTTCAGCCACACCTTCCAGAGAAATAGTATTCATATAGCTCATCTTCATAAAACGTACAGCTTCACCTAAGGGTTTCCCCAGCTTTTCCTTTAGTTTCCTGTGTTCTTCTTCTATATGTTTTTCCAGCTGCAGAAATGAATTTCTAAAGGTCTGTTGAAAGTTTTTTGCTTCCAGGTAATTATAAAAGAAGTTTTCCTTCATTCTCACCTTCTCTTCAAAGGAATCAAAACAATCTGTCACAGCATCAGACAAGGCAAAGAAGGTATCTGCCATGTCCAAAGGATTCGCACTGTTTAATGCTCCTGTACGTTTATAAATTCCGGAAAAAATATCACTTAATTCTTCTTCTCTCAGGTACTTAACACAGTTTTTAAAAGAAGACAGTTCTTCAGAATCAATAACATCACTTACACCGAATCTTGGAAGTTCTTTTACCTGGCCGTATTCCAGAATATTGCTTCCTAAAAAAATTAATCTTCCCCACTCAGCTGCATGGGCTTCTTCAAAAGCATCCATTAATTCCCTGCAAGAGTGCTTTACCTGACTACATCCAAAGTTCAGACGAAAATTTCCGTAAATTTCCTCCAAATCTCTGATATTATAAAAAAGTACAGAGACCGCTTTTTTAATTTCAGACTTTTTATTTTCATTAAAATTCAGGATAATAATATGTCCCTTATAAGTTGTATGAAAATATACTTTTCCAAGTTCCGAGAAACAATTTCTAATAAAAGCATATACCTTTTCACTAAAGAAAGAATCGTGAAATTCCAGCATGCCATTGAGATTGGATACAATACAAATAATTTGGTAACAATTTTCGTGAAACTCCGTACCGAATTGTTTGTTGCAGATGGCCTCGGTCTGAAAATATTCCATACCTTCAAGACGTTTTCTAAAAATAATCCATTCCCAGAACTTCTCCAAACGGCTTTGCTCCTGCACTGTTTCAAGTTCTGTCAGCTTCTGATGCTTTTCTTTTTGTTCCCGCAGCTGGTCTATTCTTTTGCAAGCCTTTTCCAAAGTCTCATTTAACTGTTTTTCATCGATAGGTTTAAGCAGGTAATCTATAACATTCAGTTGAATAGCGCTCCTTGCATATTCAAAGTGACGATAACCGCTTAACAGAATAAAGAGTGTATCTATATTAAGATTTCTTGTTTTTTCTATTAATTCAACGCCATCATAAACAGGCATTTTAATATCAGAAAGTACAAAATCAGGCTGATTGGCAAGGATACTTTCTAATGCTTGCTCCCCATTATAGCATTCATCTATTATTTCTATTCCAAGAGCCTCCCAGTGACCTAACTGCAACACTAATTGAATAATCTTTTTCTCATCATCTGCTATAATTAACCGATAGCCCATAGAAGCCTCCTATTATATTATCAATGAAGAAAAGGCAGGACTGTTCTTCTTATAACAATTCTGCCTTTCTATTTTATGATGTCATTTATTCATTTGCGCAAACTTTTTTCATCCATTCAAACAGTTCCTCAATATCGTAATCCCCTGCATGAGGAATTCCCCAGGGCAGGTGGTAATCCACATTGATCCCGCTTAATTGTAATGTTCTGGTCAGAAGCGCCGAAATAGCAAGCGAAGTATCTCTGTCGATTACACCGTGACGAATTCTAAAGTTTTTTGCACAGGTACACTTTTCATCCCCAATATATTTCATCGGATTCATCAACTTAATTTGTTGACTATCTGCCATTTCTCCATTTACAATACTATGTTCTTTGCTAAATGCTGTGAAATGGCGATACCTGGTGTCCTCCGTGCCAAACAATTCATTTTCAGGTGTACCCATCGCTACATTATCAAACGCCGGCGTTTCTTTCATTCTTGTTCGAAAATCAACAAATTTTTCGAAATCAACAGAAATTACATTTTTTTCTTTAACTTTTAACCAATTCATATCTGGCAAACCGGTTCCTTTTTCCAACTCTTTCTGCACCGATGCAATTACAAATGCTTTTATATATTCCTTAAAGGAACCATTTCCTTTTGCATCTAATTCCAAATTTCTTCCATTTTCAGCTTTCAAAGCAAGTGAATTTAAATAGGGTGGAAATAGAACCTTTTCTTTCTCTGACAGCTGTTTTTGCAAATCAGTCATTTCACCGTCAATCTGTGTTATCTTAGGTTTATCTGAACCTTCTGCTTTTTCAAATTTCATACGATGATAGTCATTTCGGCCGTTGAACTCCCATTCATAAGCCATATCAGCATGCTCTAAATTGGTAATCGGACAATAGCAGGATGCGGCAAATATATCATCTCTCTCATCAGCAGCACCTGTTTTTTTCAAATATAATTCATAATCCGGATGATTCCCTGTAACTCCCAGCAAAGAGGATAAGGCTCCTCCTGCGCTGGTTCCGTTCGATATGATTTTTTCCACATTACCCGGTATTTTATTTTTATTGTGCCGTAAGTAGCGGACGGCTGATTTTAAATCAACGATACATGCCGGTGCTGCACCCGTAAATTTACCCTCCGCATCAGTCAGTCCGCGGCCTCTTGCACCGGGTGATACAACAACATATCCCTTCAGCAGGGCAAAAAATGCCGCATTTGTTTTTCCCATAAAATTCTTTCCCGGTTTTTCAGGCGCACTCGGCATATATCCTCCAACCGTATTAGGAAAAAATATTGGGGCTGATTTCAAATCATATACATTAATACTCTCACCCCTGTAATAAACCTCCGGCACAAAGATACTCAATTTCTGGTAATTTGTATCCACCGGGGTCTTTACATAAACAATATTTTCATATGCCCGATAGGTAAGCTCTTTCCCTTCCAAAGAAATTTCCTCAACCGTATACCTGGTTTCATCAAATTCCAAACTATAATTCATTATTTTCCCTCTTTTCAACAGTTTTGTCAACCCATATAAAGTTAAAATACCTGTAATTAAATTGTAATTTTAATCTATTTGACAAGCAATTCTATTTACGTTATGATTAATTCCAAAATGGAATTGTTGTTTTATGATTTGGAGGAATTGAATCATGGAAATTGGACATATTCGGGAATTCGTAACTCTTGCTGAAACGAAAAGTTTTTATGAAACTGCAGAACTGCTATTTACTACCCAGTCTACAATTTCAAAACATTTGAAATTAGTGGAAAAAGAATTAGGGCACCCTCTTCTTAATCGTAACAGCCGCCGCGTAGAGTTAAATGAATACGGTCGGTTATTTCTTCCCCACGCGCAAAAGATACTTCAGATACAATATGAATATACAACTGATTTCTACAATAAATCAAAACGATTACTCAGTACTTTAACAATTGGTTCGATTCCCTTTATGGCACAGTACAATATTACGGATATCATTGTCCGATTTAAAAAAGAGAATACTAATTTTAAATTGAATGTTATAGAAGCAGAGTCTAATGACCTTAAAACTATGCTTTTAAAAGGAAAATGTGAACTTGCTTTTATCAGAGAAACAGACAAACCTGATGCCAAGTTCGTCAAAATACCTTATTTTACAGATAATTTAGTTGCTCTTCTCCCTGCCAATCATCAAAAAGCTTACGAAGCTTCTATTAATTTAAGCGACCTAAGTAATGAGGACTTTCTCTTTATTCAAGTAAAAACCTACATATATAACTTATGTATCAATGCCTGTAACGATGCCGGTTTTCAACCCAATATTGTTTTTACCAGCCATCGCCTTGAGAATATAATAGATTTGGTTGCAATGGGAATGGGAATCTCTTTGCTCATGAAAGAACAAACAAAGCATCTCCCGGCAGATAAAGTAACCGCGATAAGCATTTCCCCCACCGTAACCAGTCAGCTTTTTCTTACCTACAAAAAAGATTCACCGCTTTCCCCGGCTGCTTTGCATTTTATTCGCTGCACCGATTATTTATAACTTGTGACTATTCAGTCACAGCGGTTATGTTTTTCAATACTTTTTTCTAGGGGCACCTGAATAGTTACCATAACTTAGCTATAGCCATTTCTCATAATCCACTTATATGTCATCTATATTTACGCCTGAAAATCAAGGCAGAAATCCGGCATTTTAAACCTGATTTCTGCTTTGAAACTACAACCTCTTAGGAACTTGTCGGCCATTTTGAAAATGTTGTACAATTTACTTTTATAATATATAAAATCTAAATATGTAATCTAAATAAGAAACATTGCAACGATTATGGTTGCTGCAAATCCACATAAAACAGGAATCAGGTTCTTTCTTGCAAGTTCTTTTGCATCAATTCCGCATATAGCTGCCACAGGGATTACACCCCAGGGAATTATTGTTCCACCCCCAACCCAGACGGTAACAATCTGTCCAAGGGCTGCAAGTGATGCTATATTTAAATTACCAACCGAAGAAAAGGTCTGTGCTATGGAACCCACTAACGGGAGTCCCGAAAATCCCGATCCATCCAAGCCGGTAATGACTCCGACTGCAGTTTCAGTCAATACGATTGATAATTTTGACAGCGGTATCTGAGAGGAAACCCAAAGACCGATGTCATCTAAAAGCCCTGTTGCCTCCGGACCAAGTACTTTTTGGGCAAAACCTTCACTTCCCATGAAAAAGAATGCAGCAATGACAATTACCGGTGCAAATATTTTCATTGCAAATTTAAATCCTTCTTTCACATGGTCTGTAACTGTTTCAAGTGCCTGTACAACACCTTTATCAAAAATTGTAATAATACATGTCAGTATGAGTGCTGTACCTGCAATAAGTGCTGTAGCATCTCCGCCATTAATCTGAAAGATAATCATAATAACGATATCCGCTATAAATGAAATTGGCATTAATATTGCAATTAATCTGGCAAGTCCCGGTTTCTTTATTTCTTTTATTGCGAATTCTTTTTTTGTTACCACCTGAGCATCCTTATTTAACTTCATTTCCCTAAGCATCATGAAGAATGCAACACCGGCTGTAACGACCGACATTGTTATCCATAACGGTATACTCGCCTTTATTACTTCATTCACATCTATTCCTGCTGCGGCTGCTGTAATGGAAGGAGCTCCCTGGATTACAAAATCGGAAGAAAGACCTATGCCATGACCAAAAATGTTCATTGCAACAGCTGCCCATATAACCGGAAGTCCAACCTCTCCGGCAACCGGCAGCAGGAGCGCCCCGATTAATGCTACAGCCGGAGATGGCCATATCAGCCATGAAACAATTAACATTGTAAAACCTATAATCCAAAATGCCGCCTTATCATTCCTTATTATTCTTCTAACCGGATGCATCATCACTTCATCCGCGCCCAAATCTGTCATAGCTTTTGACATTGAGACAACCAATGCAATTACTACAATGATACTTAATAACTCAATAGATGAATTTATCAGTGCATTGTTAAGTATCTGTATTGACTTAATTACACTTCCCGAATAAATATATCCGATGATAAGGATACCCGCAACACTGGGAACTACAATTTCCTTTTTAAATAATAGAGCCATCAGTATGATTATGGTAATGATTATAAAAGCTATATGCAATGATGTAAGTGTCATACCCGTTTCCTCTCTTTCCGTTATTTAAGATGCAAAAATATTCCTTAGTCCTTCATTTTTGATATTTTCTTCAATTATATTAATATCGGTCTCATACAACCCAAGCTCCTTCATATGTTCAAATAATACGGAACCTGAAAATGTGTATTTTTTACCAAGTCCTTCTTTTGTTTGCATCTCTTCATTCACATATGCAATTGCTTCACCTATTACTGTTTTTCTGGATAGTTCCAGCAGTGGCTTATCACTTAAGAACCTTGTACAATTAAACCCTGCAAGTACGCCTGTCACTATAGCCTCCGTATGTCCAACCAAAAGTCCTGCTTTTTCACCGGCACAGAACAGATTCTTTAATCCCTCAACCCGTAATGCATTTGTTCTGGGCGACATATCAAAATATCTCATGGAGTTGCCTTTTCCTCCGGCATAGGGATCCTCATATCGGGCATACTCGAAGCCGGGAATTTTATGAAGTTTTTCAAGGGTATAAAATGGTGTCATTAATTTCGCGTGACCTGTATCAAGAAGAATGATATTTTCTGCAAATTCCTTTAATGCATACTGCTGGCAAGCTTTTACACTCAGGTGGTTTTCAATATATTCTTCCGGTAACGGAATGACTGCCACCCCGGTATTATTCAGTGCTTCTGCAATATCAGACGCCAGTGACTCTTTATAAAGCTTACAGGAACCGCTCATTGCACCGATCTGGTCATCCGCTTTTTT
>JAATEU010000335.1 GCA_015655565.1 Clostridiales bacterium | reverse complement strand
TAGCATTGCCTGGTAATTCTAAATTATATGGTATTTTAGATGAAGATGATAATACCATTAAAATACCGGATGACGGAATTTTACTTCCTAAGAAATTGATGGATACATTAGGGGTCAAGGTAGGAGATACGGTATTTTTAAGATCCTTTTATCCAGGAAAGAACGAGGATAAGGATAAGAAAAAAGTGATGGTAATGGGAACCGTATCGCAAATTATCGGCCAAAGTGCAATAAGCAGTACTAATTATCTGAATTATTTAATTAAAGAGGGAGTTGTGATGAACGCTGCTCATATAAAACTTACGGATGTAAAATATGAAAGTGATGTAATTGAGAAATTAAAGGATATTATGGAAATAGGGACCATTCAGTCAAAAGCCGAAATAATAGCAAACACCAATAAAATGATGGAATCTACAGGTTCTATTTATGTTTTTATGATATTAGGCGCCGGCATATTAGCATTTGCAGTTATTTATAACATAACAAATATCAATATTTTTGAGAGAAGAAGAGAAATCGCAACGCTTGCGGTACTTGGATTTACAGATAGGGAACTTAAAAACCTTATTTTCAGTGAAAATTTCTTTATCGGTGTTTTTGGTTCGTTAGTCGGTATTCCTTTGGGTAGATTTCTTATCTATGCTATGTTTGCGGTACAGGAAAATGATAATATACATTTTAACGCAATCATTGATTTTTCAAGTTATATCTATGCCGTAATATTAATTGGTGCTTTTACTTTAATGGCTAATTTTTTATTAAGTAAGAAAATCAAATCCATTAATATGGTTGAATCATTAAAAAGTGCAGAGTAGTAATGATAGGAGGACGAAGCATGAAGAAAAAAGTTTGGTTTTTTATGATTGGAATTGTATTATTATCTTCCGCAGCAATGATAGTTTATATGAATCAGGGAGAAACTGTTGACGTAGTTAAAGCAGGAAAAGATGATATACAAAAATACGTAGAAGATATTGGAACTGTTAAATATAAGAATTTGGTTAATGTAAGCATTGAGGGAGACGGTTTGATACAAAGTGTAACTGCTGATGTAGGTCAACAGGTGAAAAAGGGAGATAAACTGCTGGTAATGGAGAATGAGGAACTTGAAATCCAGCTTAAAAATTTAGATGAGAAAATGAAAGAAATACAGGCTGCATTCGAGGGAAGTGAGGTGAAAAATTATGCAACTAACGTAGAAAAGGCAACAATTGCGGCGAATCAGGCAGAGGCTGCCTATCATCTTGCACTGAAAGAATACAAAGAGGTACAGGTACTGGAAGAATTAGTAGAGATAAGTAGTGAAAATTATGAAACCAACATAGGAAAAGCAACAATTGCAGTTGATCAGGCAAAGGATACTTACAGGTCAGCCTTGAAAGAATTTGAGGATGCGCAGATACTGGAAGAAACAGGAGCGATAAGCAGCCAGGAATTAGAGCAAAAGGAGCAGGAATTGAAAACTGCGGAGGCCTTAATGAAAACTGCGCAACTTGATTTAAAACAAATAAAAGAAAATACATCAGAAATCATCAATGCAGTCCATGGGGCACAATTAGAATCAGGGCAAAGGGAGCGGGAATTGAAAACTGCAGAGGCCTTAATGAAAACTGCGCGGCTTGATTTGAAGCAATTAAAAGCCAATACCTCAGAAAATAGTGAGACGGTTTACAAGGCACAGTTAGAGCAAGTAAAATTAAGCCGGAAAAGTATATTGAACAGTATGGAAAAACTGGAAATAAAAGCTCCTGCTGGCGGAATAATCATGGAAAATAATGTTGAGGAAAATACCGCCGGAAGACCTGGTACTATAGCATATGTAATAGGAAAGGCAGATAATATTGAAATTGAAGCAAATATCTTAGCAGACGATGCTGTTAATGTTAAGCTTGGAGATCCGGTTAAAATAACCGACAGATCACAGGAAAAGAAGGAAATTACCGGGAAAGTCGCTGCTATAGCACCTAGTGCAGTAGCTGTAACTTCCTCCCTGGGAGTCAATCAGAAAAGGGTTACAATTACAATTGAACCATCGGAACAGCTAAATCAGCTAAAACATGGATATGAAGTTGATATAAGGGTAATTATTGAAGAAAGTAAGGATGCTGTATTGGTACCGCTAAGTTCTGTATTTGAATATAAGGAGAAAGATTGTCTGTTTGTTGTCGACGGTGAAAAGACGGTCATAAGGAATGTAGAGAAAGGAATACAAAATGAAGAGTTTGTAGAAATAAAAGACGGATTGGAAGAGGGAGAGACATTTTTGTCAGCTCCGGATATAAATGCCAGGGAGGGAATGCGTATTAATCTTAAGAAATCTTTAAAATAAGCAATCTTATTAGGATAAAAATGTATCATGTCTGAAAGGTTGAAAGAAAATATAAATAGAGAAAGGATGCCACTTAGTGATTCTTTCAACCATTTTTATTTGTGGCAGTACCGCAGGTAAACCTGCGGTATGCAATGGGTATAAAAATGAACTATAATACTGTAATATTTGATTTAGACGGCACTCTTTTAAATACCCTGGAGGATTTAACAGACAGTGTTAATTATGCATTAAATAAATTCGGTTACCCAATGAGAACTTTGGAAGAAATACGGCAATTTGCAGGAAATGGAGTCAGGGTTTTAATGAACATGTCAGTCCCACAGGGAACTTCCCCTAAAGACACCGCAGAATGCCTTGAGATTTTCCGTAAGCATTACTCTGCTAATATGCAAAATAAAACCCGCCCCTATGACGGAATCTATGATTTACTAAAAATTCTAAAAGAAAAAGGCTGTAAACTGGCAATCGTATCCAATAAATATGATTCAGCAGTCAAAACCCTTTGCAAAGATTATTATCATGAATTTATCCAGGTTGCTATCGGAGAATCCCAGGGTGTAGCCAAAAAACCCGCTCCTGACAGTGTATACACCGCCCTGGCTGAATTAAAATCATCCGGGGAGCAGGCTATCTATGTGGGAGATTCCGATGTTGATGTTCACACCGCCCATAATACCGGTTTAAAATGTGTGGGTGTAACATGGGGATTTAGGAACCGTGATATTTTGAAAGCGGAAGGTGCGGATTTTATAATCGATAAACCGGAAGAATTATTGGATTATTTAATATAAGATTTCATATAATTTAAATATAAACGAACCAGATTAATATCCGTACATTGATATAACATCCGTGCTCCTACCACATCCTCTATTTCATTAAAAATCAGTTCTCCGTTATCCCCAATTATAAAATCCATTCCTACCATTCCAATATCAAACAGGTTCATAATCTTTTTAACCAGCTGGATTTCATCTGAGGATAAATCATAAGTTCTAACTTCTCCACCCAGGGAGAAATTAGATTTAAAGCCTTTCGCAGCAGTCCGCAGGACAGCCGCTATTATTTCGTTTCCTATAATGTAAACCCTGAGATCCTGATGTCTTGAACCTGTTAAGGGCTGCAGCACCACATCGGAGCCCTTAAGCTTATCATAAATCTCATCTTTCATATGTTCTACACCTGTAGACACAGACTCCAGCAAAAACACCTGGCTTCCTCCATGTCCGGCAACTGCTTTTATAACAGTAGGTTTTGAAATTGTTTCCAACTTTTTTTTCAGCACGGAATATTTACAAAAATCGGAATCCACCATGTGAATCCCCAGCTGCGCAACATACTGATAGGTTTTTGCTTTATCATTGCATATTTCTGCAATATGGGAATTATTAAAAACCCTGATTCCCATACATTCTAACTGCCTGTTCAATAAAGGATATATGGTTCTGCATATGGCAAAATCAGGATATTCTATTTCTTCTTTTTTATATGTCATGAACCATTTATTATTCCTGACCCCAAACTCCAGATTCTCCGCCAGTATTAATTGAATATTGATATCCAGTAATTTCCCTTCATCCATATAAAATTGAATATAACGCTTATTTTTTTCAACACCCTGTATGCTGTATATTAACCATCCAACCATACCGACTCCTATTAAAAAGATTATTCCTGTAACTCCATAGCATGTATCAAATTTACCGAACAATCTAATTATTTTACTAACCAATGCATATCCTTTTAATTATGTATTCTATAATAGAATCCGCAACATTAATACCGGTACAATCATAGATATTTTTAAAATGTGCATTGGAATTTACCTCACAGACCACAGGTTCCTGATTTTCCCCAAATAAAATATCCACTCCTGCAAAATCAAGCCCAAGGATTTTACAGCATTGAACTGCTAAATCCATTTGTTTTTGGGAAGGTTCGTACGGTCTCATCTTACCGCCATTGGTTATATTCGCCTTGAAATCTCCATTTCCCGAATAACGGCACATGGCAGCAACCACCTGATTACCGACTACCTGCAGTCTTAAATCCTTCCCTTTGCTGCTTTGTATAAATTCCTGGAAAAGCATCGGCCTGGCACCTATGGATAAGACCCTGTCCTCCAGTTCCTGCCTGTTATCAGCCATATAAACCTGCTGTCCAAAAGATCCGAAGCATTCCTTAATGATAACAGGATAGGACAGTTCTTTTTCCACCGGAGCAAGAAACTCCAGGTTATTATAACCTATGTTGGAAAAAGTCATGGGTGCTAATATGGTATGGGGCATTTTGATGCCGGCACCCTGCAAATACAGATGAGTTAAGGATTTATCATCACAAACGGCAATTCCACGCGATGAATTAAAAACGAGATGCCCTTTCATTTCTAAAAAACTTGCCAGCCTTACATCCTTATCCCAGAATAAAACAAAATCCGGTTTCCCATTCTGATTAAGACGTTTATCATTGGGAAAATCAGAATCCAGCTGTACTAAGACCTCAGCATTGGTTTTTGCTATTAATTCCACACTTAGTTTTTTTGCTGCCTCAATTAACCAAAGAGAAATCTCTGAAAATTTATGGGTATGTAAAAATGCATTGGTTATTAACCAGCCCTTCATAGAAAACTCCTCTCAATTAATTTACACGGCATATCCGAAACTGCTTCGGATACTTGCAGATAATTGTATTTTCAACTAGTACGCTGTACTAAACATATTCATCTGCATATTGTTCAAATTCTTCCATAGACATTAGTATTTTTCTTGGTTTTGTTCCTTCTTCCGGACCAACCACACCTGCTTCTGCAAGCTGATCCATAATTCTTGCAGCACGGTTGAAGCCAATTTTGTATACTCTTTGTAACATGCCAATAGAGGCTTTATCTTTATCGATAATAAACTTTCCGGCTTCAATGAAATAATCATCACGTTCATTGGCACCGGATCCTGGAGAACTTTCCACTGCCTGGGCATTGGTAATTTTATTGGCAACCTCTTCATTATATTCGGCGGCACTGTTCCGGGAAGTTAGAAAATTTACTACTGCCCCAACCTCTTTGTCAGAAATAAAAGCACCTTGAACACGTACCGGTTTGGGATAACCGGAGGGGAAGAATAACATATCGCCTTTACCCAATAATTTTTCTGCCCCGGAACCATCAATAATTGTCCTGGAATCAATGGCCGAAGACACTGAAAATGCAATTCTGGAAGGAATGTTAGCCTTTATTAATCCTGTAATTACATTAACCGACGGCCGCTGTGTCGCTATAATCAGATGTAATCCGGCTGCCCGTGCCATTTGGGCCAACCTGCAGATAGCATCTTCTACTTCACCGGGTGCAACCATCATAAGGTCTGCAAGCTCATCTACAATAATAACGATTTGTGGTAATTTCTCATATCTTTCATCCTTATGTTCAGCCACTGCAGCAATCTTTTCATTGTACCCTTTTACATCCCTGACACCTAAATCCGCGAATTTTTTATAGCGCTCCGTCATTTCCACAACAGCCCAGTTTAAGGCTGCGGAAGCTTTCTTCGGATCGGTAACGACCGGAATAAGAAGGTGGGGAATACCATTATAAACACTTAATTCAACAACCTTGGGATCCACCATGATCATCCGTACATCGGAAGGCTTTGCTTTATATAAAATACTCATGATCAGGGTATTGATGCATACGGACTTACCGGAGCCAGTGGCACCCGCTATTAACAGATGGGGCATTTTCCCAATATCGGTTACTATAGTTTGTCCTCCTATATCCTTACCAACTGCAAATGCAATATGCGAGGGATGATGTTTAAAATCTTTACTTTCAATTAATTCCCGGAACATAACTGTTGAATTTTCTTTATTAGGCACCTCAATGCCAACTGCAGCCTTACCGGGAATAGGTGCTTCTATTCTTACGTCGGCGGCAGCCAGATTCAGTTTAATATCATCTGCCAAACCGGTTATTTTACTGACCTTAACACCTTGTTCCGGCTGCAATTCATATCTGGTTACAGCCGGCCCGCAGCTTATATTGGTAATTGTTACGCGGACACCGAAGCTTTCTAAAGTCTTCCGTAATTTCAAGGCAGTCTCTTTTAAATCCCGGTCAGACATTCCCTTAATATCAGTCTTGGGTTTGGATAATAGATTAATGGGAGGAAATACATATTCCTTCTTTTCCTCCAGCTTTTGGCTTATCTTAATATCCTCCCTGTCAGAAATATTGGAACCCGTTGCAGGCAGGGTTCTATCTGCAGCCGGACGTCCGGCTGGTTCCTTTCCTGCTCCGGCTGCTTCTGATATGCCGGGGGATTGGGAAATGCCGGATGCCGTAAATTCTGTTTTGTGTATGTCATATGCCATATTCCCGGTATCCTGCGTATCCTGATTCTGTTCCGCAGCACGAAGAAGCCTTTGTATGTCATCATCAATACCGGAACGCTCTGCATTTATATTCGCAGGAGTACCGGAAGCTTCCGGATTCCTTCCAAATTTCATCTTCAACTGCTCTTCATAAGTTTTATTCTTATCACCGGTGGTTGTCCCATCATAATAGCCGTCCCCGCGCTGGATTGGAAAATCCTTCGCCGGCTGGGATATAATTTCTTCCATATCGAAATCAGGTATGACTTTGGATACGGTTTTCCCTTGGACATTCTTATTTTTTTTCTTTTTTATCAGATTAAGGAATCCGGTCTCAATCCCTTTATTTAGAGCGGCATCCGTATCAACTTCACCACCGGCCTCCGTCCCGTTTTTCTTAAGAAGAACAGTTCTTGCTTTTCTTCTCTGCACAGTTTCCGCTTCCATGCCGTCCTGGCTCAGGTATTCTTTCTCCTGCAGCATTTTACGTTCCTTCCTCTGCCGTATGGACGCCTCACTCCTGGAGCCAAGATATGCAAATAGGGCTTTTCCCGTAATAAACATAAAAAATACAACCATAAAGGCTATTAAAATGATATAGGTTCCGATCGTTCCAAATAACGGATGCAGAAGCTTACACAATAATCCGCCGATAATACCGCCGCCGCTTTTTAAATCTGCAGATACGGTATAATACTGGATTATTTTGGTTTCCGCAGTATAGCCTATGGTTATTAACTGAATCAATGCCGTAAATATAATTCCAAGAGAAATTGTACTTATTAACTTACGCATGGCTATCCTGTTACCGCGGTTTGCTATATAAAATGCCATACCAAAAAACAGGAAAAAAGGTAGTAAATAAGCAATAAATCCGAATACCCCAAAGGTAAAACCGTTAATTGCCTCTCCCACGTTTCCGCTTAAATTAAAATTACTTAATATTAACAGCAGGGAAACCACCAAAGCAAGGATTAAGGTTATTTCATCACGGAATAATTCTTTATTGGGATCTTCCTTTAGCTGATTATGTACTTTTTTGCTTTCGGCTGATTTTCTTTTACCTTTTGTAAGATTTGTTTTTCTTTTTGAATTCGCTTTATTACTTTTATTTTTTTCTGTAGCCACGCCAAATCCTCCTTAAGCTACTTGAATTATTAACGTCATGAATAAGAAATTGATTCTAAGCCACCGCCAATTAAGCCAGATTAACATAGAACCACTTCTATTATACCCTTATTTGACTATTGTTGCAAGGAAAAATATTGTATTTATCCGAAAAAACGTTCGATAACCGTTTTGATAAAACAGGAAACAAAACATAGTTTATTAGTTATCTGTTTTTATGACAGCCCCGGGCATATAATCCTTATTTAAATAATCCTCCATATCCGTAGAACTGATTCCCTCCACAATATAATTCCCACCATCTCTTCTTGCATAGACGCTTCCATGTTTGAGTGATATATCTTTATATTCTACAGCTGTATTCTCGCCCTCTTTATCTTCTTTTTGTGATGTATTTCCAAGTATACTTTCCGTTCTATAACTGTAGATTCTTTCTAGGGGAACAACGGTATATAACATTATTCTTCCCCCCTTCCGGTCATTTTATATAGTTTCTTTAAAGCCTCTTTAATACCGCCAACTTCATCAATAATGCCTTCCTTAATTGTTTCGCCGCCGATTAATATGGAACCCACATCTTTCGCCAGCTGACTTGTATTTTGCATAAGCCGTTTTAATTCTTCCTTTTCAATTTTGGAATGACTGGAGACAAAATTTAAAATTCTCTCCTGAATTTTTTCAAAATAGTCATAGGTCTGTGAAACTCCTATAACCGTACCGTTCATTCGGACCGGATGAATTATCATGGTTGCAGTGGGAACAATGAAACTATATTGGGCAGATACCGCAAGCGGAACCCCGATGGAATGACTTCCGCCAAGTACCAGGGAAACGGTGGGTTTACTTAAGGATGCTATCATCTCTGCAATGGCAAGTCCGGCTTCTACATCTCCCCCAACCGTATTAATTAAAATCAATAATCCGTCGATATCCGGACTATCTTCTATGGCTGCCAGCTGCGGCAGCACATGTTCATATTTTGTTGTTTTATTATGTTGAGGAAGACATTCATGCCCTTCAATCTCTCCAATAATGGATAGCAAATGTATTTTAGATTTTCTTTTCTCATTTACAAGGGTTGTCTGTCCAAATTCCCGGATTTTCTCATCATCTAAATCTTCTTTTTCTTTTTGTTCCTTTTCTTTTTCGATTTTTACAGTATTATCTTCCATATAATCTCCTCACGGGTTTATTGACATAAGACGTCAGCTCTTAGCAAATTTTAAGCAGACGGTTTACATTCAGATTTTAAATAATTCCTGTTTATTATATGGAAAATATCATTTTTTATTTATATCCAGAAAATCTCTCCGTTATTTTTATCAGTACAAACGCGCGAAGTGAGATTTTATAATAAATTATAATAATTTTATTAGCTTGATCAGCCTCATAAAAGTCAGCCTGTTTCTTACATAGGGTGATAAGCATATTGTTTTGGGTATAATATTTTCATTCAGTCCGATTTCATGTACATATTTTACACAGCCTGCGTCGGTTAATAATTGATTAATTCTTTCAACGGAAGGAAGTTTATCCAATAAACCGGCAATTTTCGGCAGCATTTTTTCAAACTGTCTTATATCAATCTGTACCAGAGGATCCGGTGTATTCTCTTCCAACATGCCTTCATATAACCCCTTAGGTCCGAAAGCCTTTTTCAGGTTCAAATAATCCATCCCGGAAT
>JAATEU010000011.1 GCA_015655565.1 Clostridiales bacterium | reverse complement strand
GATATCTGCAGGCGATTTTAGAAATGGCTTAACAATTGAAATGGACAAGAATATATATCAGGTTATTGAATTCAAACATGTAAAACCTGGTAAAGGTGCGGCAATTGTAAGAACAAAATTAAGAAATATTAAGAGTGGCGCCGTAGTTGAAAAAACTTTCAGACCTACGGAAAAATGTACACAAGCTCATATAGAAAGTTCCGATATGCAATATTTAAATCCGGACGGCGATTTATACCACTTTATGGATGTTAATACATTTGACCAATTTGCATTAAATGAAGATGCCATTGGAGATTCCTTAAAGTTTGTTAAAGAAAATGAAATGGTTAAGATGCTTTCACATAATAAGGAAGTTTTTGCCATAGAACCGTCTTTATTTGTAGAGCTGGTAATTACAAGCACGGAACCGGGTTTTAAAGGTGATACCGCACAAGGTGCCACAAAACCGGCTACAGTTGAAACCGGCGCAACGGTTTATGTTCCGTTATTTGTTGAACAGGGGGACAAGATCAGTATTGATACCAGAACCGGTGAATACTTAAAGAGAGTTTAATCGGGTGTCATAATATTAATAGTGCATATAGGTGAGTCACCTATATGCGCTATTTTTAATTTTGTATTATTGTATAAGATAATATAAAATGGTATAAAAATGCATAACAAGGTGAATAAATGGGCAGAAATAAAAATCGCAAACCGGTGGAGAACAATACGGCTTAAAAATATAGTATTTAAGTGAGAAATCAAGGGTTTTTGTTGACATTTATATTTTCAGGATAAACGCACGATGGAAGATTTAGTAAAAGTTCCATCGTGCGTTTGTCCTGATATATTTAGCTTTATAAAATTAATAAATAGTATTATAATATTAAGAACATCTTATTAATAAATAAATTTAAATAAATAAATAAAGCACAGTCTCAATAAAAGTGCGGAAAGAGAAGATTATGAAAAATGTTACGGAAAGATTTTTAAAATATATTAAAGTCGATACCCAGTCTTTGGAGGACATGGAAACAGTGCCAAGTACAGAAAAACAAAAGAGCCTGGCCCGCATATTAGCAGAGGAGTTAAAAGAAATCGGGGCTGTGAATGTAAGAATAGATGATCATGGCTATGTATACGGAACCATACCTGCCACCAGTAAGAAAAAACTTCCTGTACTCGGTTTTATTGCACATATGGATACCTCCTGTGCCATAAGCGGCAAAGATGTAAACCCCGGGATTATTTACAATTATGACGGCGGTGATATTGTTTTAAATGAAGAATTGAAAATCGTGCTGGAGACTTCCCAAAATCCCAGTCTCAGCCGTTATCTGGGACAGGATTTGATCGTTACGGATGGTACCACCTTATTAGGTGCCGATGATAAGGCAGGCATTGCAGAAATTATGGTAATGGCTGAAACTCTGTTAACCCATCCGGAGCTTGAACATGGAACCATACAGATCGGTTTTACACCGGATGAAGAGGTTGGAAGGGGAGTTGACTTTTTTGATATAAAAGGGTTTGGGGCTGATTTTGCCTATACCGTTGACGGCGGGGAGTTAGGCGAGGTAGAATATGAGAACTTTAATGCGGCAGGGGCAAAACTGATAATACAGGGAATTAGCATACATCCGGGTTCGGCAAAGGATAAAATGTTTAATGCGTTATTATTGGCAATGGAATTCCAAAGTATGCTTCCCATACAGCAGAACCCCATGTATACCGAAAAATACGAAGGGTTTTATATGCTGTCGGCATTGGAAGGCAGCGTGGACTTGGCAAAAGCTTCTTATATCATCCGTGACCATGACAGGGAAAAATTCGAGGAAAAGAAAGCCGGATTCCTTAAAATAACAGATTATCTGAATGATAAATATGGTGCCGGGACCTTTAAGGCAGACGTTAAGGATACTTACTATAATATGAAAGAAATGATTGAGCCCCATATGCATTTAATCGACCATGCAAAGCTGGCTTTGGAGGAACTTGGCATTACCCCTATTGTGGTACCGATCCGCGGGGGTACGGATGGTGCCAGATTATCTTATATGGGACTTCCGTGCCCTAATTTGTGTACCGGCGGACATAATTTTCACGGAAGGTATGAATATATACCGATACAGTCCATGGAAAAGGTTACGGATATTTTAATAAAAATTATTGAGCTGTATTCGAAAAATAGTCTGTAATGTTCAGATTAATAAAAATTGATTGATTTTTTACGGGAAATAAGTTATTATATACAGAAACCCGTAAATTTATGCATTCTCAATGGATTAAAATACAATTATATAGTAAAGGTGGTTACAAATATGAATAGTGATGCAGTAAAATCAGGAATACAGCAGGCTCCCCACAGATCACTCTTTAATGCCTTGGGACTTACCAAGGAGGAATTAAATAAGCCTATGGTAGGTATTGTAAACTCCTATAATGAAATAGTTCCCGGTCATATGAACCTGGATAAAATTGTGGAAGCCGTCAAACTGGGTGTTGCAATGGCAGGCGGTACACCGATTGTTTTCCCGGCTATTGCTGTGTGTGACGGAATTGCAATGGGACATACCGGGATGAAGTATTCCCTGGTCACCAGGGATTTAATCGCCGATTCCACAGAAGCAATGGCAATAGCCCACGGCTTTGATGCATTGGTAATGGTTCCTAACTGTGATAAAAATGTGCCCGGCCTTTTAATGGCGGCGGCACGTGTTAATATACCGGCTATATTTGTTAGCGGCGGCCCCATGCTTGCCGGAAGAATTAACGGAGAAAAGACCAGCCTGTCCAGTATGTTTGAAGCGGTAGGTGCTTACAGTGCAGGGAAGATGACGGAAGAAGAAGTGGAAGAATATGCCTGTAAGACCTGTCCTACGGCCGGCTCCTGTTCCGGTATGTATACGGCGAACAGCATGAACTGCCTGACGGAAGTTTTAGGCATGGGATTACAGGGCAACGGCACCATTCCGGCGGTCTATTCGGAAAGAATCCGTTTAGCAAAGCATGCCGGAATGAAGATTATGGAATTATATGAAAGAAATATAAGGCCAAGGGATATTATGACGGAAAAAGCCTTTTTAAATGCTTTAACCGTAGACATGGCATTGGGATGTTCCACCAACAGCATGCTTCATTTACCGGCAGTTGCATATGAAGCCGGAATTGATTTAAATCTGGATATTGCCAATGATGTCAGTGCTAAAACACCAAACCTCTGTCATCTGGCACCGGCAGGACATGCCTACATGGAAGATTTAAACGAAGCAGGCGGAGTTTATGCCGTTATGAATGAATTAAATAAAAAGGACTTACTATATACGGATCTGATTACCGCCACGGGTAAAACCGTCGGTGAAAATATTGCCGGGTGTGTAAACCGTAATGAGGAAGTCATAAGACCGGTTGAGAATCCGTATAGTGAAACCGGCGGAATTGCTATTTTAAAAGGTAATCTTGCACCGGATTCCGCAGTGGTAAAACGTTCGGCCGTAGCACCTGAAATGATGAAGCATGAAGGACCTGCAAGGGTATTTGACTGTGAAGACGATGCGATTGCAGCTATAAAGGGCGGTAAAATCGTATCCGGAGATGTTGTCGTTATCCGTTATGAAGGACCCAAAGGCGGCCCCGGCATGAGGGAGATGTTAAATCCGACATCAGCTATTATGGGAATGGGACTTGGTTCAACCGTGGCTTTAATTACGGATGGACGTTTTTCAGGAGCTTCCCGCGGCGCTTCCATAGGGCATGTATCTCCCGAAGCGGCAGTAGGCGGCAACATAGCTCTGGTGGAGGAAGGTGACGTCATCCGGATCGATATCAATGCCAATACTTTAAATTTCATGATATCGGAAGAAGAATTAAAGATACGCAGGGCAAAATGGCAGCCAAGGGAACCTAAAATAACAACCGGTTATTTAGCACGGTATGCCGCTATGGTAACTTCCGGAAATCGTGGAGCTATATTAGAGGTACCGAAAAGGTAAAATAGATTGTGAGATTTTATGAAAGAGGTGTAAAATGCAGTTAACAGGTTCGCAGATATTAGTTGAATGTTTAAAAGAGCAGGGGGTAGATACCATATTTGGTTATCCCGGAGGTTCCGTATTAAATATTTATGATGAATTATACAGGCATCAGGATGAAATACGCCATATTTTAACCTCCCACGAACAGGGAGCTTCCCATGCGGCAGACGGTTATGCCCGTTCAACCGGTAAAGTGGGGGTATGACTGGCAACCAGCGGTCCGGGAGCCACGAATCTGGCCACAGGTATAGCAACTGCATATATGGACTCCGTACCAATG
>JAATEU010000236.1 GCA_015655565.1 Clostridiales bacterium | reverse complement strand
GCATAGGCATAAACCATGTCAAGATATTTTTGAAAGCTCCTGTAAGAACTATCGTTACTACTGTTAGTGTTCCATGAAACTTTACTGCCGTCCACAGATATGCCGTTGCCATCTGCCCATTTTGAAAATTCCGCATCAAAACCGCTTACAAAGTTAAAATGGATTTCATCATATCGCTCCTTAGCATATAAATATTCCGCTCTTAACCGTATAACCGCATCGGCGCACTGCTGCAAGTCCCTTTCGCCCAAACTAAAATCAACCACCGCCAGATAAACGTCCCGCAGTTTTTCTCTGCCGTCATAATATTTTACTTTAGCACCATCTGACTTTAAGGGCAGATTCTGAAGATAGTATGCAAAGGATTCCTCTTCTGTTTCCAGTCTCGTAAATCCCTGAGGAACGTCAAACCTTTCTGCAATCGTTTGCCCATCGGTAATTATAAGCGATTCCACAGGGATTTCGGTCGTATTTGCATCAGGCGGCTCGGTTTCTTGAAAATTTTCTGAGCTTTCAATAGTCAAGTCCTGAGTCATAGAGTTTTCCGGTTGCTCGTAAGAATGTTCTGCTTGTCTATTTGTCTCACAAGCCGTAAATAAAAACAGACACATACTATATATTAAAATACAGTTCAAACCATTTATCAGCTTGCTTTTTAATACGCTCTTATATTTTTCCTTCATTTTTTCACCTCCTTTTGAATGGAAAATTCATAATTTTTTTCATATCTATTAGCCAAAACCCTTATATACCAATGCTTATGAATATTCCGGTGCGGCAGAGCCACTATTTCACTCTCACACTTCAATTCTAACACATTACATTCAATTATGCTGCACTTATAATTACTTTTCAGCTGTTTTACTTCTGTAACAGGACTATGAATTCCACATGCCTTGAGGAGATAAAAAAGATGTTACTTGAAACTGATACCCTCTTAGAGGAAGGATATATTTCAGAAATGAGTGCCTCCGAAAGCTCTTTTTCGGCGATTTATTGTCTGGATTTCGCCGTACAATTCAACCAAATTGCAAACAATAAAATCATCAAAAATTATTTCTCTTCTTTTTCATTCATCGAACTCAGAAGCATTATCAAATACGCCCAAATCTTCACCTGGCTTATGGATCCATTTAAAATACCTGATATCTAATTCCTGTCTTAACACAGCTATCCTCACTCCCTTATGCTTCGCTTTGACCAGTTGCTATATTATCTTGATAGTGTTTCAAATAAATGTTCAAATAGCTTATCCCTGTTTATTGTATAGACATACTTAATCATATGTCTTGTTTTATCAAATGCATATCTGTGATCATATTCTGGTATGGGACTGTGCTCTAACCGATCACTACAAAAGTCCCCATCGAGAAGCCATGCCACAGCCGTGACATCCCAGATAACTCGGCTCCAGCAATTACTTTCTTCCATTCTCGCTGCTTCTTTTATTGTTGTGTCAATCAGGTAATCACAAAGTTTATTCTTACCTCTTAGCCAATATTCCAATTCAGGTCCAGTTGTCCGAAAGCCTGATACTACTCCGGCACAAGGAAGCTGTACCAGCGGTACTCCACATCCAAATACAACCCTTGCCGCAGCCACATCCTGAAAAAGGTTAAACTCCCTGTTATTAGGCCATTCATGCGCATTGCCTCCGAGCCATACGAGTACGATTTTATCTATAATCTTTGGTTCCAGGAGTATTGCAGAAGCAACATTTGTTATTGCGCCAATTGCAACTACATAAAGTGGATTATCATCGCTTCTGTCTATGGCCTGCTTTATAAGATCTCTTGCTGCCGGTGAATTCACTGCCTCTGTCTCATTGGGCAGATAATTTTGAGATCCCATGAAGGTTATCTCATTATAATCTTCTCTTCCAATTATCTTTAATATCCGCAAGATTTCTTCATAGCTTTTTTTCATGCCATCTTCCGGATCGGAAGATTTTTCGTTAAAGAAAGGTGCCGCGTAAATTGCCTTTAAATTCAATTTATAATCAGATTTAATTAAATAGGACAAGGCATATTGGTCATCAATTTCATTATATGTATCGGTATCTATGACTACATCTATCTTTCCTTTTGGTTTCTGCAATTTCCTAATTATTATTTCATTATCCTTATTCATACTTTCCTCCATACTAGACTTAAAGTATTGTTACAGCTTATAGTAATTCATGATTTCTTCCATCGAAGGGATGGAACAACCTGCGCCATTTCTTGAAACAGTAATAGCTGCTGCTTTGGAAGCTATCTCTAATGCCTCTTTCAAGTCTTTACCTTCTGCGACTTCACTTATAACATAGCCGGTAAACATATCACCTGCCACAGTTGTGTCTTTTGCATTTACAAAATATACTGGCTGTTGATATCTGAAATTTCTGTCCTGATAGATAGCACCTTTTTCACCAAGTGTCAGTATGATCTTCATATCTGGATAGCGTTCCAGCAGTAACCCTATCATTTCCTCCGGCTGTTTACTGCCACTTAATTCGGCACCTTCGATTTCATTTAAAATAAGCCATGTAATTCCTGACAAATCCATGTTTTTCAGTTTTATCAATTGGCGATGGATTAAGTGCTATCCGCATTCCCCCTATCCTTTGCATTACTTAATATGTATTGCAGGTTATTGATTTCATTTTGCAATACAAGAATTAAGTCCTCGTGCAGGGAATCAAAGACACGGTCGATACTTGCCGTTAATCCATCGGCAGCGGGTGGGCTTATTTCTCGTCATAACCTTACCGCTGCTGGTGATGGGAAGCAGTAAGGATATATGGTTTTACGGACATACAGCTCTATTTCTGCGGTCTAAAGCAGCGTCAGCAGTTTCTGCAGTAGAATCAATATTATTTATATACTACATTCACTGGTGTGCCTTTGATGAATTGGATTAAATTGTCAACTGCAATATCCATCAGTCTCTGACGACTTTCTTTTGGCGCCCATGAGATATGGGGTGTAATATAGCAGTTTTTTGCTTTAAGCAGAGGATTATCTCCGCGTATCGGTTCCGTACTGACAACGTCACAACCTGCAGCATAAATTTTACCGGAATTCAATGAATCAGCCAAATCCTGCTCCACAATCAGAGGGCCGCGGCTGTTGTTAAGGATAATAACTCCATCTTTCATCTTTGCAATGCTATCCTTGTTAATTATGCCCTGCGTAGCAGGTAACAGCGGACAATGAAGAGATATAACATCAGAGGTCCGAATTAGTGTATCCATATCTACATATTTACCGATTTTTCTGCCACAATCACTCGGATATTCATCGCAGGCAATTACTTTCATTCCAAGCGCTCTTGCAATTTTGCCTGTCGCTTGACCGATACGTCCAAATCCGATGATTCCCATAATCTTGCCGTCTAATTCGATAAGAGGAAAATCCCAAAAGCACCAGTCTTCATTGGTTTCCCATCTGCCTTCGTGTACAGCAGCCGAATGATGTGCAACATGATGGCAGATTTCCAGAAGCATAGCAATTGCAAACTGTGCAACAGCGGCTGTGCCATATGTGGGAATATTGCAGACTGTAATCCCCTTTTCCTTTGCAGCGACAACATCTACGATGTTATATCCCGTCGCAAGTACGCCTATAAACCTCATCTTCGGGCAGGCATCCATTATCTCTCTGGTAATGGCGACTTTATTAGCGTAGATAGCCTCAGCATCACCGATGCGTGCAATGACCATATCGGAAGGTGTACGGTCATAAATAGTAACCTCACCCAGTTTTTCAAGACTATCCCAGCTAAGATCTCCTGGATTTTCGGTATATCCGTCCAATACTACGATTTTCATATTATCCGTGTATAATCCAATTATCCCATTTAGTAGAAGCTTGGATTACTTTTCCTTTCTGTTTTATTATTTATAAGTAACTATTCAGTCACAGCGCTCCTTACGAACTAACGCATTTATGTGTTTACGCGACATTGGTATCTGGATTCGCCGTTCAATTTATCAGTCCTCCAGCAAAGCCCACGCATGATTTATTACCCGCTTTGTATTTGCAACAATAATATCGGCATTCTCGTCTTCCCGAGGCTTTACTTCGAAGGACAGCACATATTTATTTTCTGGATTAAAGAAGCCTTCTTCCTTTAGAACTCTGAAAAAATCATGCAATTCCTTTGTATCATTTGAACTGTTTGGAAATCCAAACCGTGGATGCTGATCACCGTATGCTTCACAACCCTTCCTGACTACTGCGTTACCAATGTGAAAATGATTTATGTACGGACGCAGTGTCTGAATAACAAATTTAGATGTTTCGTAGGTTGTCGGGAAATGTGATAAGTCGACAATAAGACCAAAATTATTGCATATCGTCCTCATATCTGCGGCAAATTTAGCAGCATATGGTGCCGGGCCTATTAAGACTGCTTTGTCCAAATCGAAGTCGAATACTTCCATATTAACGCCCATCCCTTTCGCTGCAGCATAATCACATACTGCTTTGGTTGTTTTAACCAACTGTGAGTATGCTTGGTTCTTTGTTGCTTCTTCCCATTTTCCCGCCAGGAACGCAATTGCCTTAGCCCCTAGGAATTCTGCTTCACCTACTGCCTCAATCAAGGCTGCTTCCGCTTTTCTGCGTTCTCCCTCATCAATTGCATTCGGATTGAGTTTTGGGCCAAGCAGACAGGGCTGAGCGCCATAGCATACAATCAAATGAGACTGCTCCAGCAGTTTCTTTCCATCTTTTCTTGTTACATCATCTGCAAATTTGCAGACCTCAATTGCATCGTAGAAATCATCAGATGCAATTTTTTTGATACTGTCTATTACATCTCCTGCCGGATAGCTCATCCAGCAAATTGTGCCAATCTGAAAATACTTATGAATTGATTCTTTCATATTTATATCCTTTCCTTTCGCGATGCCCGGGGTACAAACAAGTGCGTCTTCAAGCATGTAACCTTATCTTTGTTTTTATGCATTTCTTCTTAAGCCATAGAAAAATGGCATGTTCATGATGCCTTTAAGGCAACGGATACCCTCTGCTATTCTTTTTCAGCCTTGCCTTATGTCATCTTTTTCTTGATATCGCCTTTCTTACTGCTCTTGTAATTTCATCGGCATCCAAATGATATTTGTGCAGAAGCGCTTCATAGTCACCGGATTCGGCAAATTGGTTTATTCCGACAAACTCCATAGGAACCGGGTATTCTTCGGTAACAACTTTTGCTACGGTGCTGCCCAATCCTCCATGAACGCTGTGTTCCTCTGCGACTACCATGCATCCCGTCTCTTTTGCACAAGCAACAATTAAATCCCGGTCAATCGGTTTGAACGTATGCAGATCTACTACCGTAGTATAAATTCCCTGTTTTTTTAACATCTCGGCCGCAATCATGGATTTCTGTACCATGTAACCCGTTGCTATAATTGTGGCGTCTTCTCCTTTCAACAATTTCACACCTTTACCGATTACAAACTGATAGTCCCAATCAAAAATAACTTCTGCAGGTGCTCTTGATAATCTCAGATAAACCGGTCCCTCCCACCGGGCAGCCGCAAAAACTGCCTTTTCCGTTTCAACCGCATCACAGACACTGATGACCGTCATATTCGGTAAAGAAGTTACATAAGCCAGATCACTGATTGAATTATGACTTGCACCGTCATAGGAATCCGACAAACCTGAATATGTACCGCAAAGTTTAACATTCAGATTATCATAAGCAATTAAACTTCCAATTGGATCGGATGCTCTTGTTGTCATAAAAGCAGCAAATGTATTTACAAAAGGAATCATTTTGCCCAGTGCAAATCCTGCCGCCATAGCAGTCATGTTAAGCTCTGCGATACCAACATTAAAATAGCGCTCAGGATATTTTTTTGAGAAAAGAATACTCTTAGAAGAAGAGCCTGCATCTGCTTCCAATACGACTACATCCGAATTCACCGCTCCCAGTTTTTGAAGTGCATCTCCATAAGCATCACGTATTGCAATCATTTCACCCATTCAATGCACCCCCCAGCTCTTTCAAAGCAAGCTCACAATCAACTGCGCTGATTGCCTTACCATGCCAAATATTTTTACCATCCATAAAGGATACTCCTTTACCCTTTACTGTTTCAGCAACAATAATAGTCGGAATATTCTTCGTCTTCTTTGCCTTTTCTACAGCATTTACAATCTCCTCCACATCGTGCCCGTTACAGGTCAGAACATTCCATCCAAAACTGGAAAACTTCCAACAGATATCTCCCATTGGCATAATTTCTTCATTCGTACCGTCGAGCTGAACACCATTATGATCCAGAAAAACAATCAAATGATCTGCCTGAAATTTTACCGCCGACATTGCCGCTTCCCAAATTCCCCCTTCCTGAATTTCTCCGTCGCCTAAGAGGACATAGGTATAATAGCTGCGCCGCTGCAGTCTTCCGGCCAATGCGATACCAAGCCCGGCCGACAGCCCCAAACCCAACGGCCCGGTGGACACATCAATTCCCGGTGTTTTATGCGCACAGGGATGGCCCTGCAAATGGCTGCCAAGCTGTCTTAATGTTTTTAAATCCTCCTTGGGAAAAAAATGGTTATGGGCAAGATTTAAATACAGCATCGGCGCAGCATGTCCTTTTGACAGAACAAAGCGATCCCTGTCGGGATTATTTGGATCATAATGATTGTAATACATTATTTCGCTGTATAATGCCGTTATAATTTCGGCTGAAGATAAGGATCCTCCCGGATGTCCTGTCTGAATACTATGCAGTAATTTAATGAGATCGATACGAAATTGATTGCATAACCCATTTATTTGTAATACTTTTTCTTTTATCATATAAATCCTCCATTCTGCCGATACCCGCAAATTTAAGCGTCAATGCAAATTCTCCGTGTAAAAATTTTAATTTTACACTAATTCCTATTCTTTACTTCACTCAAATTGCCTGAGATATTGAATCGCACTTTGTGCGGCTGCCATCGGCTCCGGCTTCGGAAGGATTTCAACTGAAGCCCAACCCGAATACTGAATTTCATGCAATGTCTTGAAGATACTATCAAAATCCAGATGACCGCACCCCGGTGAATACCTGTTGCTGTCTGCAAAATGTACATATCCGATTCTGTCTCCATACTTTTTAAGACTATCCCTAATGTCCGACTCTTCAATATTCATATGAAACACATCCGGCATTAGCTTTACATTTGGAATAAGATACAGTTCAATAAACTTTACTGCCTCGTCCATCGTATTTAAGAAGTTTATTTCGTAGCGGTTGACCGGTTCCAATACCAGACCAACGCCAAGCTTCTCACCGTAGGTACTAATTTCTGCAATGGCTTCCGCTGCAATTTTAGCTTCATCACAATTTAAACCTCGATTTTCCGGCAGCATACCTCTGACACGTCCAAGGTTTACCATTGCCGACATTTCTGCTGCCGTTTCACATAATCCTTTTAATACGCTGATGCATTTTTTACGGACACCGAAATCTTTTTCCGTCAGGCACAAACCGCTGGCAGCAAAAACCTGTCCCGTTGAGATGCATGGAACCTGAATATGATATTCCTTTAAAAAATACTTGATCTTTTGAATATTAACCTCATTTTTATCCTTCAGTGCCAGTTCAACGCCATCGTAACCAAGCTGTGCCGCTGCGCGAATACTGGATGCTATGCCTCTGAATACGACAAATGAACTGGGTAATGCATTCTCAGCGGCAACCGCTACTGCAATTTTCATATCACCAAATCCTCCCATCTCTATTCCTTCAATGAAGATTAATGTTTGGCTGGTTAGAACCAACAGGGCATACCTTCATATTAAATGTCTAAGTAAATTACAAATTATATTTCCCCTGATTGTTATTTAGTTATCTTCTTACAGATAATTCGATTCCCTTTCAGACCAATAATTTTCATTTAGCATCTGCCCTTCTGCCTTCTGAATTAAGCCTAAAGAAATACTGTGCCTTTCGCCGATAAATTCTGTTCTCAGCCAGATTTTCAGTATTTCCTTTGCAAGCTCCGTTTCCAGCTTCCTGCCTCCGAGGCATAAGATATTTGACTCATTGTGCTCTCTCACAAGTCTTGCGGTTTCTATATCACTGCACAATGCAGCCCTGATCCCTTTATATTTATTTGCAATTATGCTCATCCCAACTCCTGTTGAACAGATCAATAATCCCCTGTCAGCTTCTCCGCTTGCCACAGCGCTTGCTACAAGAGCTGCATAATAAGGATATCGAACTATTTCAGCAGATCTGCTTCCAACATCAACATATTCCACCTTCAAATCCTGCATTAGCTCAACCAGGACCTTTTTCATTTCATAACCGCCATGGTCACATCCTATCCACACTTTCATTAAGTTCATATCCTATCCAATTATTTTCTTCAATTTTATGATTGGATTTTCTCCTTTCTCCGGTATTGCACGCTCAAATACCCTGTAGTATCCGGTATCGCCTCGTCTTTTCTTACTGTATACTGTTTAAATTGTCCACACTGTCATAGAAAATATCCCAGGATTTTTGAAGGTCCACCTCATAGACACGCAGCATCTGTCCGTATCTGTGGGTATGTTCGAAATACATATAACGGGTCATTTCCGGAGCATCTACGATTTCACTTTTGCAGGCATCAGGATCGAGCAGGAAAACAAAATCCGCCATATCGAAGAAGCCTTTGTCACTTCTTGCATAATAAGGGTCCCTATCTCTGTAATCATGCAAATACTTTCCCAATTTACCTTTTGGCTCAAGTCTCAGTTTTGTTTCTTCATAGGATGCATAAAGATTTGTGCCGGTATCAAACCAAACAAGTGGAACCTCACTCTCCAACAATGTTTTTGCAGCAATTATGTCGCCGTAAACATTAAACTGAACGCTTCTTACCGGCCATGTCTCTTCACTGCGACAATGGAAAACATACCGGACATTAGGGATAATTTCAGGGGCCTTTAGAATTGCACATGCCAGATTTGTGGCTGCACCAATACCAATTACAAATAAGGGCTGTTCCGGGGATGCCTTCTTCGCACATTGTATGATAAAGTCCACACCCTCGCTCTCATTGTACGTATTTGCATACTGCATAGGCTCAGAGCCCTTTTTCACTTCATATTCGCCTGACCTTCCTGCTTTCTCCAAAAGCTCAAGCAGCAGGTTATAGGACATCTTGAT
>JAATEU010000472.1 GCA_015655565.1 Clostridiales bacterium | reverse complement strand
TTTAATTTCTTTAAGCCGCCATCACCACATACTGTATTCTTTCATATCGCAGCCTTGATTTAAATAAACATAAATAAAATAAACACAACCAGCATAAATATAACTAATATAAATATAACTTTGTATTTTTATGATAATACATTTCCTTCCAATTATCAATCCTATTTTAAAATAATACCCTTTTACAATTTAGTACCGGGAAATAACCTTTTTACTGCCTGTACTTAACTACGGGCAATCGTATATCTGAATAACTCCCTGCCCTTTTCATCCCCAAAAGTCAGAATGAATAATCTCCAATCTTTGCCTATGTAGCAAAAAAACACCCTTAAGCACAGATTCCCTGTCCTGAGGATGTATAAATATCAAATGTACGGTTCCTTCCTTTATGTTTCACTTTTGGTTCTAACAAATCCTATCCTTTAGTATTTGTCAATCATGAATGAAAAAATTCGTTTATGATTTTCCAATAAAAAAATACCACCTAATAAATAATCCTGTAGGTAGTTCTACCTTAATATTCAATTACTCAGCTTATACTATTTTTATATTCAAAATGATAAATAATATCATTTAAATTTATTTATCATCTAAAAATCTCATTTTACCTAAATTGGAATTGTTCGGTTTTTCTCCTATTTGGAATTCGTTAATATTCATTTCACGCTTCATTTCGTTACTTAGCGAACCTGCACATTCACGGCATAATCTTCCAAATTTTATATTTGTCCCACACACCTCACAATTTAAAAAAATTGAGGACCCGTCGGGTATAATAAGTCTTCCGTCTTTTAAGTAGGATTTTATTCTTGCGACTCTTACACCGGTTTCTCTCGATACCTCCAGAATAGTTGCTGAAAAATTATCATAAATATATTCCTTTACTATATTAAATTCAGACTCATCCTCCGCTTTACAGCTGGAACAAATACATTTTCCCGTTCCTGCATAAAAAAACATTTTCCCACATCTCTTACACTCCCGAACTTCTCCGTTTTTATTAATGTTCATATAATCCACCAGCTCTCTTTATCTTAAGTCATTGTTATCATCTTAACTCCCATCTGCATGCTCCAATTAAATCAGTGTATGAAAACACTTCTTATTTTTCAAACTATATCTACTATTATATGAATTATAAAAAGATTGTCAAATAAATATTTTTTTGCGGAGGACTTACCTTTAGGTTAAACAAAGTTAATTACATATTCCATCCGGCAGTCATAAGGCTCTATACCTATGCATTCTGATCTGCTATGATTACGGTATCACTATCGGTTTTAAGCCGGTAACTGCTATGTCCCCGAAACAAAAATTCAGCCATAAAGTTCAACCCTTCCTCAATTTTCATAACAAAATTTAAATTCCTTTAATTAAACATTATTCCTTAAGATAATCAAACATTTACTTTCCCTTCTTGATCAGCTTCTCCTTACAAATTCCGCACGGCATTTAGGACAAGTAATACATATTTTCCCTTTTCCTTTGGGTACCCGGATTTTTTGTTTGCAGGTAGGGCATACATAAATATGATAGTTTTTTCTTTGCTTCCTACGGGAACCGGCGCCCTGAAAATATCCAAAAAACCGGTTCTTTAATGTTAAAAATTTTTGGTTTTCCAGGTATCTTTGATTTATATTCCTTGAAAATATTCTAAAATAGCATATAACAAGTATCAGGAAAGGCAATGCTTCAATAATGGCATTCCTGAAAAAAAACGATATCAGCATAATTATAACTGCTACACCTAATAAAAATTTTCCTAATTGGTCTACCCCATACCTGCCCATCATAAATCTTCTGATTTTTTCCTGCATATCGTAAACTGCCTCCATTCAATTTTAACATATTTTATTATTCTTGTAACGATTCAGCCGTACCGACTGAAAGCTACTTTTGATGCAGGATATACTTATCACGCATCTTTCCATTAATGGTTCCAGGTTTTATACCTGAAGCATTATAAAACCCGGAAGTATCAAGATTCTTTTGTAAAACCCGGCTAAACTTTAAGTTGAACTCTAAAAGAAATCAGCAATCCCAAGACTACCTAAAGAGTAAATAAGATAAATCAGTTACCGTTCAGTTTAAATTACTAAAAAGTATCTTATACATCAAAATACAGCCTTCCTTTATTCTTGTCAATGCTTTATGGTAAATGTTTATTTACTTTTAATATATGACAGTTTTGTTTTTAATTTATTTATAATTAGACCCCAAGTGTATCAGGAGGCAAGGAAAGGCAGCCAAATGAATATATAAACCTTTATTCATTCAGCTGCCTGGGACTTTCTCAGCAGTCTCGTCCATCGAAACAGGTCTTCCGCTTTTCACTCTTATAATAGTTTTGAAATATTATTGCAGTTTTGTATCCCATCTTCCGCAAAAAACATCCACCGGACTAATACCTTTAAAGCTGCTGCGTCCCATTAATTTGTCAATCAGTGCTGCCAATACTTCATCATTGGAGTTATAGCAGTTGATAAAGGTACGGATTCTTGGGACATCCAGCAAATGATATGGATTTTCTACCGAAATAAATATGGTCGGAACACTTGCAATGTAATGGGGACAATTTGCTCCCATTGGCTGCGCCCATTCAATCCTTACTGTTGTCCGGTTACTTTTGGTATTGATGTTGGCAAAATAGATAATTAAATCATATTCTTCCGTTACATCCGCAGTCCGTTCTTCCCTTTCTTCAGAAGGCTTAAACTCCGTCACTTCAAAACCCTCTTTTATTAATATTTCCCGAAATGCCGCACTCACGCCGGCTTTTACCGAATAATCAAAACTTGGTCCGCTTTCAATGGAATAATATAAAATCCGTTTTATTTTCTCCACAGATAATGGCAATACTCCCTTTTCTTCCTTAACCAGTGTAATTGCCTTATCTGCACATTCCCCTGCCCATTTAACATGTTCCCTGCACCCAATGATGGTTTTGGCTTCTTCAAGGCTTACGTCTGATTTTATTTTATGTAATCCAAGTGCCGCCTTT
Organism: Clostridiales bacterium; assembly: GCA_015655565.1. GTDB lineage: Bacteria > Bacillota > Clostridia > Lachnospirales > Lachnospiraceae > Anaerocolumna. Next base: position 20,990 of record JAATEU010000472.1, on the reverse strand, counting down.
AATGCCAGTATCCTGGCAACGGCCTCATCCAGACGTTCTGGAGATATAATGCCCTTTTTTACTCCCTCCCACATAAATTTATAGTCCTCTTTTAAATTTTTACTAAACAGAAAGATATCGGCACCTGCCGCAATACTGGTTGGAACGGCAAGACTGCGCTTCATAGGAATTGTATAACCTGCCATAGTGGTTGCATCCGTGGTAATTACTCCGTTAAACCCTAACTTGTCTCTCAGAAGCAGCTGCATTAATTCATGGGAAAGGCTTGCCGGCAGGATTTCTTCATCCTTTAAGGAAGTATTCAGTTTCTTTGCATACTCCGGCTGAAGAATATGTCCTACCGTTACCGTCATTGCACCTGCATCAATACAGGCCCGGTAAACTGCACCATAGGTTTTATCCCACTCTTCGCAGGTTAAATCATTTACGCTGCTGACAAAGTGCTGGTCCCGTTCGTCCCGGCCATCTCCGGGAAAATGTTTAATACACGCAGCCATTCCACACTCCTGAACTGCTTTTACATAAGCTTCCCCCATGTTCTTAACCCGGTTAACATCAGAACCAAAAGTTCTTACATTGGTGTTGGGATTACGGAAATTATAATCAATATCAATAATTGGGGCAAAGGCCCAATTCGCCCCTGCTGCCAAGCCTTCTCTTCCGCACAGCCGCCCAAGTTTCCCGGCCATTTCCACATCACAGGTAGCCGCAACCTCCATCGGTGAACCTAATATGGTCCCTTCCTGCACAATTCCGCTTCCGCCCTTCTCCAAGTCAGCGGCAATCAGCATTGGGACTTTGGATTTATCCCTTAACAGATTTGTGCATCCTACCGCTGCTTCTGCGGAAAACACCCCATATATTACTCCACCAGGCTTTAATACCATGCTGACGTCATCTAACTCCTCCTCTGAACCGTCACGGAGACAAACGACAAACAATTGGCCTACCTTTTCTTCCAATGAAAGACCGGCAAGTGTTTTATCTACCCATGCTATATCTTTTTCTTTCAGATAAAAAGGTTTTTGTTTCATTTCAATCATCTTTACGAACTCCTTTCTGATTCTATTATTCTACAATTATTATTTCTAACCCAAAATTTATTAATAGTTTAAGGATAACATATTTTTACAGATATATCCATAATCTTTCTGGTCCTATATCGTTTTTGTTCTATAATTGGTTAAATTATCTGTCAATTGTATCCTTTTATCATATTTATTTTGCAGCTGATAACTTTCCCATCATTCATAAGCCGCATTCAGTTCTTTTTCATATTTTCATTTTCTGCAGCCGGTGTTTATTATCCTTTTTACCCTTACCTGGCAGATTCGCTTCTGACCCACGAAGTGTTTCAGTCTTAATTCTCCCTGTTTCTATAGATTACCAGTTTAAGAAACAAAGTCGTATATTTATTTTTAAATACCCATTTTTCTTTGGTTATCATTTTCTGAAAATATGCATATATAGAAATTAAACATATATAGAAAAAGCTGATATTTATAAGGAAAACCTGCCACTCTGATTCTATGCGCCAGGCGCGGATGGGAGACAAATATGTCTGCAAATAATAAAAGAATTTATCCTTCCCAGGTGGGAGTACAATATTTTGGAACATTACAAATTCAGGTTATATGTGAATTAGGATCCCGTCCTGTTGAAAATGCTACGGTAAAAGTATTTAGTAAAAATGAGCCTAATACTATTATGGAAATTTTAAGTACGGATATTTCGGGTAAAACAATTGAAATTGAATTATCTGCCCCTCCAGTTGAATACAGTATGGAACCAATCCAGTATAAGCCTTATTCAGAATATGAATTAACGATTACTGCTCCGGGGCTTCAAACTGTACTTATAAACGGTGTACAGATATTACCTAAAGTTAAAACGATACAACATGTCACAATGCCCCACAATTTTAAAGGAAGTGCAGAGGTAAAAAAGTTTATTATCGGCCCTAACTTTCTTTACGATAATTATCCGCCTAAAATATATGAAGACGAAATAAAAGCAATCCTTAGTCCTGGAGAAATCAAACCAATTGTAATTCCAGAATTTATTATTATACATGATGGAATACCCTCCGATATCACTGCAAAAAATTATTATATAGAATATAAGGAATACATAAAGAATGTTGCGTCCGGTCTTATATATGCCACCTGGTCACAGGAGACAATATATGCCAACATTTTAACTATACTTTCTTTTTCATTAAACCGGATTTACACCAATTGGTATCCCAGACAAGGTTATAATTTTACCATTACCTCTTCTACTTCCTATGATCAAATATGGTTCAACGGCAGAAGTATTTACTGCAATATTAGTTTAGCAGTTGATCATATATTTAATTATTTTTTATCCAGACCTGATATATTACAGCCGATATTAACACAATCCTGTTTAGAAGCCTATGTAACCCACCCTAATATGCTGTCGTTGTGGGGTTCTAAAATTCTTGGTGAGCAAGGCTTTACGGCAATTGATATCCTGCACCATTATTACGGTAATACAATTTATGTAGGTTCAACCAATCATATTGCCGGAATTACTTTAGTCTGTCCAAATATGGATTTAACTGTCGGTTCATCGTCCGAAAAATTGATACAAATACAAAAGCAGCTGGATATACTATCTCATGTTTATTATGAAATACCACCAACAAACATGGATGGGACTTATGGAGAAGATACCGCTGCCGCAGTCAGCGCATTTCAGAAAATCTTTGATCTTCCCGTTACCGGAATTATTAATACGGTAACCTGGTATAAAATATCCCACATATACGCCAGAATTACCCGGGCTTCCGATTTATATGTGGAAGTAAAATCATAAAGTGCTAAAAAAATTATAACCACAGTTAATAACTTATATAAAAGGGATTGTTACAAAAATACAGAGATTATATTATTAATATATAATGAACTTTGCATTACCGGATAATTTAAACTGCTTATGTCAAGAAATAACAAATATCCGGAATGCAAACTACATTTTATGGATATTCCATTCTTTTAGTCTTAATTCCAAAACTGCATATAATTCCTCTCATCGGCAGATCCTATAATTTTCATCGTACCATTCCAACGGCGAAACATAAAGTCCTGCTTTCCTTCCTTAAATAGAGAAACTCCATCGGCCTTTCAATGAATTTGCTGATTTGTATTTACGCAGGAGTAAAAATTGAAACCTTTTACTATAGTGATGCAGGACACACGAAATCATTAGGAACTATAATAAATGAGGCTGTTGTTCCTTTATGGAAATAGGGTAGATCCTTGTTTCAATCTGTTATAAATCAACAGTTCAAAAAGTAAATAAGGATAGAAAACATAATCCCTAATAATATTTGATCATATGTCAAATATTCCCTTCTTGCAATCTAAAATATTTCTCATCATAGTATTTGCTTGATACAAACCTTCAATCCACGTTTTTGAGCCGGTATACCAGAATTCTGCCACATATCTTCTAATCCCCAGCTCCCATGCCACATTGATTCCTTTCTCAAAATCAACATGACCGGTGCCATAAGGAACTTCGCGAAAAACACTAGGTACAGTTTCTTTTAGATGCATTGCAATCAGATGACCTTTCCCTCTTCTTAAATCTTCCGTCACCTCTGTACCGTATGTTTTTGACGCATTTGTAATATTTCCAAGATCCGGATATACGCCTAAATATTCTGAATCTATCTGGTGAATATATTTCATTGCCTTTTCTACAGTATTCATGAACTCTGTTTCCATCGTTTCAAATCCCAGCAGAATGCCGGCTGAAGCAGCCATATTTACAGACCTCTTGAGATTGTTCAAAAATATTTCTTTCGTTTCGGAATTGCTTTCTTCATAATACACATCATATCCAGCTAATTGTATCGTACGTATCCCCAAATCCGCAGCAAACTGTACTGCCTGTTCCATGATTTCAAGACTTCTGTTATTGACAGCTTGTTCCAGACTTCCTAACGGGTATTTTCTATGTCCGCTTAGGCACATGGAGCGAAAGAATATTCCAGCATTATACATATCATCTACAAGCCTTTTTCTTTCTTCTCTGCCCCAGTTCAGCCTGGAAAGCTTTTCATTCGTTTCATCAATACTAACTTCCACATAATCAAAGCCTGCCGTTTTTGCATGCTTCAGTTTTTCCAAAATTGTCAACCAATTCGGCATTGCTTTTTCATATAATCCAAGTTCATATGGCTTCATATTTTTCTCCACTATTTATTCTGACCATAATATGCATTCGGTCCATGTTTTCTTAAATAATGCTTCTCCTGTAGAATTTGTGGCGCTTCTGACACATTTGGACAAATCATTTCAGTTCTTACTGCCATTTTTGCTACTTCTTCCAAAACAACTACATGATATAGCCTGGGCTGCATCCTTTCCCCACGTAAAAGGACCATGATTTTTGCATGGTACACATAGTACAGATATCCTTTTCTGCTTCATCGTAGATGTTACTTTTTGGAAAGTCACCCTTCCCGGAATCTTAGTTATATTTCATAGCTTGACTAAACACCAATTAATACTTAAGATTATCATTCACCATGCAATACATTATAGAACTGCTTTGCCACAGATGCTTTATTCCCTGAATTCATGATTGAACTGCCGGTTATAACCACATCCGGACAAATCATTATAATTTCTTTTAACATTTCCAGCTTAATCCCTCCTGAAATAGCTGTTTTTGATATCTTAATAACTCTTTTAATTTTTTTCAAATCTTCCAATGGTGTTGCTACAGTATTACGCAGATCGTAAGATGTGTGAACGCCAATATAGTCCACCCCCAATTTATCCACTTGCGCCGCCCTTGACTCAATATCCTTCACTGAAATCAAATCAACAAACACTTCTTTTTTTAACTTCTTTGCAGCAGAAACAACCCCCCGTATAGTCATATCATCGGCAGCCCCAAGAACAGTTACTATATCAGCACCCGCTTCTAATACAATCCGAGCTATAGATTCTCCGCCATCCATAATCTTAATATCTGATAGAACTTTCAAATCTGGATATTCTTTTTTAATTTCTTGGATTGCTCTTGCCCCTTCACTAATCATAAGAGGTGTTCCTAACTCCGCAATATCTACATAAGGATATACCTGTTCAAGAACTTTAAGAGCCGTATAGGAATCGTTACAATCTAAAGCAATTTGTAATTTCATATCTTTTCCTTTCTTTTATAAAATATATTTTTTGTAACTATTCAGCCACTGTCTTTTGCAATCTATTTTATACGCTTTTCATGAAAATGCGAGGCCAGGTGGCGCCAAAACAAGTGCATTTTACTTGTTTTGTGCGCATTTTAATATAACCCCCACATATTATCCAAGTTCTTAATTGCGGCAAGATATCTTTCATATTTTTTATTATAATTATCAAAAAATTCTTTATCAGGATGAACAGTTTTTCTGATTATCGAGCCTTTATTAGCTGCATCAACAAAATCATTATATATTCCACTACCTATTCCTGCCGCCATTGCAGCACCTTTTACTCCAAGCTCCTGCCCCTCTACAATTTCAACCGGTATTTGCAACACATCCGCAAACATCTGAATCCAAACATTGGAATTGGTCGCTCCGCCCGCCATACGTATAGCTTTGGGAACAGGTCTATTCTTAAGCAACCTGTCTATATGCCATTTATGCGAAAAAACAACTCCTTCATATACTGCCCGCAACATATCTTCTCTTGTATCAACGGGAGACATGCCTAACCAAACGCCTTTGCTTTTACTATTATTTGCTGAACCGTACAGAAAAGGAAGAAACAACACGTCACTCTCATTCGGAGATTTTTTCTCTACAACTTTATCTATAACCTCATAGATACTCTGTCCTTTTTGCTGCATCTGTTGATTATCTAAGTGATAGAGAATATCAATCACCCATTCAAGAACACCTGCAGATGTATTTGAACCTTCTTCAATAAAATAATAGCCTGGACTACAGTAGTATGAGTTCATTAAAACAGAGTGATTTCGTACCGGTTCTTTAGCAATATAAGCATTAACGCTACAAGTACCTGTAATCATACACAATTCCGACTCAGTAACTATTCCCATTGCCGTTGCACTCGCATCTACATCAAACATTCCGACAATAACTTTAGTGCCCTCTGTACATCCAAGTTTCAAAGATGCTTCTTTTGTAACGCCTCCACAAACTTCGGTCGAATGCATTAATGGTGGAAGCTTGTCGGCTATTTCAGGTATTCCTAACATCTCTAAGATTTCCGGCGCATACTTTCCCGTATTTAAATTCATAAAACTTCCACCTGATTGATTACAGTAATCAGCAACCGGCTTCCCTGTCATTCGGAATATTAAAAAATCCTTCATAGAGAATACCCATTGTATTTTATTATAATTATCAAATTCATTATCCTTTAACCAGGCTAAGATTGATACTGGATGTGAAGTATATAACCCTTGATATGTATACTCAAACACTTTTTCGGCTGTACCATCCTGTTTCCATTTTTCTACATATTCCCATGAACGACTATCTGCAGATGTTATTGCATTTCTTATCACTTCCCCATTATTTCCAACAAGATATAGTCCTTTACCCTGACCGGCAATCCCTATACATTGAATTTCATTTGGCTCCACTTCACTATTATGAATCAATCTTGATATACACTTACAGTTTGCTTCCCAAAGTCTTTCTTGATTCAATTCTACCCAACCAGCTTTGGATACCATTGCCACACTTGGTTCTTTCTCGATAGCAGCCTGGTTCCCATTTTCATCAAACAGCGCTGCTTTTATAAATGTTCCTCCATTATCTACTCCAATGATATATCTTCCCATATCTTATTAAACTCCTTTTCAACTCCACTTCTTCATTTAGTCCCGAATCAAACCAACAGATTCAAACCACTTTTTATATGCCAACATAGCTTTTTCGGGTTCACTTTCATAAGGAGAAAATACTTCACAACCAAAATGTCCTCGATAACCAGCTTCGTCCAATACATTTACAATATGTTTGATATCCAGAATACCATCTATCGGTATCCTATGTTCAAAACGACCCGGACTTAACTCTACACAATTGTGAAAATGTACATGACATATATGCTCAATGCCCAATTTATCAATTACTTTCTCAACAGTTTCACCTATATTGTGAAGGCAGGTTAAATCAATCATTCCATTAATAGCAGGAGAGCCGACTTCTTTTATCATCTGTAACTGTTTATCTGCTGAAGTAACAATAGAAGAAGTCCTTGGTGCTGATTCCAATAATAATTGAATACCATAAGCTTCTGCTATGCCAGCAAGATATACCATAGTTTCTATCCCTCTCTTCCATGCATCTTCCTGTTCTTCATCAAAGTGTGCCCAACCAGGGAAAAAGAGACAATAAGGACTTTCAAATTCATTAGCCGCTTCCAGTGCTCTTACATAGTGCTCAATGGATCTATTTCTTGCATGAAAATTAGCTGATGATGCATTAACCGGATAAGTACAATTCTCAGGGCATAAATTGATAACCTGTAAATTATGATTACGCAACATTTTAGAAACAGCTTTAATATCGGAAGGTGTCACATCTCCCAAATAAAAATGCGGATACGCTCCATAAAACTCAATATCACGTGCTCCTATCCGTTCTAATGAATCCAGTGTATATTTTAAAGAATACTTATAATACGGAAAATTTGTGTATGCTACTTGACTCCACGATATATTTTTCAATTTATTATCCTCCTGGTAATATATTTACATAGTCACTATGACTATACTTCATATGTCTTTATAAAAAACAATTTAAAACACTTGCTCACTGTAATAAATATAACTTAATCTAGCTTATGCTTTGGTTTCCTACTATAAATATAATTTTTGACAAAGTATCATAAATTATCATCTCCTGTCGCATTGTATTGCATATAAAATCAATTCTAACCCTTAACAGAACCTGCAATTCCATTCACAAAGAATTTCTGTAAAGACAGAAAAATAATTATTGTCGGCAAAGTACAATAAGACACGCACAGAAGAATTGCTCCATAATCCATCTTATAACCAGTCATCAAATAAGATAATAATACAGGCATTGTCATCTTATCATCATCAAGCAAAACAATCATCGGCCACAAATAAGCATTCCATGCATTCATGAACGTTATTGTCATTGCTGTTGCATAAGTGGGTCTCATAATAGGCATATACATTTTTAAATAAATTTGTATCTCATTCAACCCGTCTATTCGTGCTGCCTGTATAATCTCACGTGGCATTGCTCTTGTATTCTGTCTGAATAAAAAAATCAGAAATGGGGTTGAGATAGTTGGCAGTATACATGCCCACATTGTATTGAGCATCTCCGCAGAAGCAAACATTTTATAAAGTGGAATAACAATAGAGATAGTTGGTACCATCATTCCCAGCAAGACAAAACGCATTATCGTATCTTTTGCTCTATCCCGATATATTTCAAAACCATAGCCTGCCATTGAACAAATAATCAAAGCTAAAATCGTCAGACCGGCAGCATTTCTAAATGAATTAAATATAGCTCCTCCCAAATTATACATTTTTAGAATTTTCTGTAAATTATCAAGAATTGCTGTTCCCGGCAAAAGTCTTCCAGCTAAAATGTCTGCACTGGTATTAGTTGCGGAAACCAACATCCAGAGAATGGGAAATACTGAAATAAATGACAGTATTACTAATAATGTATAAGTTAAAAATGTTTGCATCTTTTTAATCACTTGTATCACCCGCCTTCATCTGAACAAGCACTAGCATTGCTATAACAATCATCAAGGAAAAACCAATGGCACAGGAATAACCAAAATTCGGCACCGATTTAAATGCCACTTCATATATATACTGTGAAATAGATATAGTCGCATTACCAGGTCCTCCTGCCGTCAGGTTAAAAGTTTCATCAAATAATTGAAGATTACCATTTGTCGCCATAATAACTGTCAGCAAAATAACCGGTTTCAGCATAGGGATCGTAATATGTCTGAAACATTGTCCAGAAGATGCTCCATCAATTTGGGCTGCTTCAAATAATGCATAGTCAATATTTGTCAATCCCGTGACATAAAAGATCATATTATATCCAGTCCAACGCCAAATCAGCGAAAGAATCAATACAAATTTTGCTCCCCAGGCATCACCCAGAAAATTAAATCCCTTCCCCAAAATTCCACTTTTTATTAACAAGTCATTTACAATACCGTTCGTTGCAAACATCAACTTAAAAATAATTGCATAAGCAACCAGGGACATTGTACAAGGTAGGAATAACAGCGTCCTAAATACCGCTTTGAATTTTATTTTTTTATTGTTGAGAATTGCAGCAAGCACCAAAGCCAAACCAAGCATTATAGGAACTTGCCATACCGCATAAATCAAAGTATTTTTAACTGCAGTCCACAATTTTTTATCTTCAAACATTCGCTGATAATTTTTCATACCTACCCATTTGATCTTAACGCCTGAACCGCTCTGAATAGAAGTGATTAGCGCTTGTACAATTGGATAAAACATAAAGACAATGATTAAAACAACTGCCGGCATTAAAAACATCCATCCTATAAGATTCTGCTTTTGACTAAGTAACAGTCTTTTTCTTTTTTTTGGCAAATTCAAAACATCCTCCTTTAGCAACAATGTTTCATATGTAAGGCGAATTATATTGAGCAATATAATTCGCCTTACTCCAATTATTCTCTACTTTTATAAAACAGATTATTCACTCATTACAAATTCCAAAGTGTCTTGCCCATTTTCCATTTCAGCTGTTATATCCCCACCTGACACTACATTATTTGCTGCAAGAATAAGTGCATCAAGTGCATTCATATAATATGGACTTGCATTAAAGGCAGGCGCTCCATCTACGCAAGACGCAACATTACCGAAAAATTCAGGACCATAGTATTCATTGTCTAAATTCTCATAGAATCCGCTATTTAAAACTGGTAAGTAAGTAGTTACGTATCCAGCGTAATCCGCTAAATATTCCCAGTATGTTTGCGCTCCATCTCCACAGAGTTCATATGAAAGGAATTTCACTGCTGCTTCCACATCTTCACATTTGCTTGAAACAACCCAGCTGGCACCGCCGGAATTGGCATAATGAGCTGCACCTTCTATATCTAACGCCGGCATATTAGTCACTCCCCACAAACCTTTCTGAGCCTCAGCTTGTGATATATTTCCATTAATCCACATTCCGTTAACTACTCCAGCTGCTGTCCCATCATTTAAACATGCAATATATTCATCCCACGAACCTGCAATATAGAGACAATTATTATCAACCAATTTTTTAATTATTTCTAATGTCAATGCCATCTTATCATTAGTAAAGGTAGCATTTCCGGATTCATCAAATAATTGACCACCACTGGATGCATAGATTTGCCTTGCGGTAAACATAATTGTTGCGTCGTCAACCAACAGATAATGACCGGTTGAATCATAAACTTTTGAACCAATCTCTATGAATTCATCCCACGTAATATCAGTCAATTCATCTACCGTATAACCGGCCGCCTTTAAATAGTCAGTTCTATACATTGCAACAGATGCTCCACCATCCATAGGGATTGCATAATACCCCTCATCAACTGTATAAGTCGCTTTCTTTGATGCAACTAGTTGGTTCCAATCTATGTTATAATCTGTAAGATCAGCAAACATATCCGGATAAGTAGTTACAAATTGTGATATGGCCGTATCTTCCATAAGACAAATATCCGGCAAAGAATCATAACTTCCGGATTCCCCTATTGTAACAAGTTTATTTCTGGAATCTTCATTTGCAATAGTTACAACATCAAGCACAATATTTGATCCTGTAGCATCATTATACATCTCTGCAGCTTTTGCTACCGCTTCTACATTAGCATCCCAGCACCACACCGTAAACTCCAACGCGTCCGTTGAAGTATTATTTGTTTCCGTCAATTCTGCGGTTTCAGCGTTATTAGCCCCATCTGCACCTTTCACCTCAGCAGTTCCTGAAGTGTCAGATTCGTTTGTAGTATTGCCATTGCCACATCCCACCAACATGCTTGCTGCCAGTGTTGCTGAAAGCAATGCCGCCAAAAATTTTTTCATCATTTTTTCCTCCTTTTTGATATAAAATAATATGTTTCATGGAACCGTTCCCATAATGTCATTATAAACATTTATCCATATGACGTCAATAATATATTATCACAAATAAAAATAGATTTTTTGTTTATTTTGTATGTTTATTTTCTTGTTTTTTATATATTAATATCTATTTTAATTATTTTTATCTAGCAACACAATTTATTTATAGCATAATTTAGATCAATTTTTTGATATTCACAGTCATTCATCTCCCACTATTTTTGCTCTTTTTACTACAGATAACTCACTGTTATCACATTTTAAATGGGAGCGTTTTCTTGAATACTAATCACAAACACCAAAACCCGCATTGTGATGTTTCAATTAGTGCAATGATGTATTTTATACCTTTAAACGGATAGATTTCTCCTGTGGTCATCATTTTTTAACTTTCGGAAACTGCAAAGTACCTTACTGTTGTTATTCCAGCCCTGGCGATAGCCTGATATTTATAGAATGCAAAAAGTTTAATAAAGATTCGGGATATCAGAAAAGAAATCAGAAAATCACGTTAAAATAAGGTGAAAAATCTTACAGCAAAAATGATTCTCTTACGATACCACTTTACAACTATCCATTTTATCGTTACAATACAATTATATAGTTATTATTCTATTTCAGAAGGTATGGGAGCGGTTTATGACAATACAAGATATTGCACAAAAAGCAGGTGTTTCTAAATCCACAGTTTCACGTGTATTAAATAATGCTGGTAATGTAGATAACAAAACTCGGGAGCTTGTTTTACGTATTGTTCGAGAAAACAATTACTCTCCGTCTGCAATGGCCCGCGGCTTATCCAGACAAGGCTCCAACGTAATAGGAGTTGTACTTCCAGATGTTGATAACTCTTTTTTCGGGAAAATCACACAGGGAATTAATGATGTTTTATCAAATACGGATTACACTATGATATTATGCTGCACAGATAATAACCCCGAGAGAGAGTTAAGAGCATTATATACGCTACGCGAACAACGTGTTCGAGGTGTCTTAATCACTTCATCAGCAAATTACTGCGTTTCTAAAGACTCTAATGCTATTAAACAGGCTCTGGTAAATATTGATGCTCCTGTTGTTTTAATAGACCGCGCATTCAATAATTCTTTATGGGATAGTGTATATTCTGATAATTTAAATGGTGGCTATATAGCAACTAAGGCATTAATTGAAAATGGAAATACTAGAATTGGAGCTTTTATCAGCGATATGATACTGCAGCTTGGTCAAGATCGTTTGAATGGCTTTCGACAAGCAATGGCAGAAAGTAATTTTGATATATGTGATAACTTTATGTATTTAGAAAAATTTCCCGTAACTATTGATGATGTTTATTTGCATACTAATCATATGATTGAGTCCGGTCATCTTCCAGATGCTATTTTTCTTGGTAATTCTATAATTGCTAACGGTTTTTACAAAGCAATTATAGGCAAAGGATTACAGCCTGGTCGTGATATCCATTGTATCGGTTTTGACTACAGTGAATGTATGGACATTATGCAGATTCCCTATAGTTATCTCGAACGTAATTCTAAACTACTAGGCCAAACAGCAATGCAAATGCTATTAGAACACTTCGATCATCCTTTACAGATTCGCCGGGAACATATTATTCCAGCTACGATACATTTGGACAGTTCCTTAAAAAGATAATAAAATAACGGCTTAATTTCAAAGCATTTGGGAAGCTTATTATTAAATAATATGGAAAGTGTTTTAATCGTTTTTCACCCAATTGTTATAAAATGCGAATATTACTTTGGGAATATGGTGGGTATTATTTGGGTTCTCATCTCTTTGGGTTATTCGTGAAATTATAGAACAGGAAGAATGGGTTAAAAAGGGTTGATTGCCGGTTGTAACAATTTTTGATGCGTATCAGATTCAGAATTTTACTTAAAAATAAGTTCAGCCGGAGTCCTTCTCCGGCTTAACAAAAGTTTTTGAATGATATACAAAATCACTTACCAAACCCTAACCTTCCAAGGACTCCGCATTTTTTGGAAGAAGATGAATTTTTCGAATGTATTCAGATACATTCATATCATCACTAAGGGGATACTGATATCCCAGTTTCATTGCAAGGTTTTGTCCTGTTTTTCGGATAAAGCTTCCAACCCGAAGCAGTTTATCCCATTGCTCCTCATAATCTGCACCGGAATAAAAAGAAATGTACTCTTCATATAAGTTCTCCGGCAGGAATCGCCCCAGCCATTTGCCGCATTTTCCAACGTTTATTTTCCAGTCTTTATCTATGGAAACATACCAGATCAGCAGTTGTCTCAGACAGTCCATAAAATACACGTCATACAGTTTCTTCGCAAATGGTATTTCATGGCGCCAAAGCTCCTTGGCAATATAACCCTGCAGCCACCAAAGCTCATTGAGGGTTTCATTCCATTTTGTCTCGCCCGGATGCTTCACAAAATAAGTACTGTCGTTGGGTTCAGATAAAACTTTAACATTATCATTCTTATACAATATAACCCAGCTTAAGGAATCCTCAGATAATTCTTTCTCAAGTTCCCTTATATCCTGAAAACTTAAATCAATTCGTACACTGTCTTTATATTGCAGCAGAAATATAAAGGAACCCTCCTCAAAATTATTTTGCTGCAACATTACTAAATCACCAAACCGCCTAATCCATGACCTGTCTGTTTTATATTGATATGCAGCGGATAAATCTTTTACATATACCCTTACATCATAATCCTGCATAAAGTCCCCGGGAGCATTGGGATTTACCCGGGAACCATTTAATACTGCCGTTTCCATGTTGCAGTCTTCCTTCACAAACTGCAAAATTTCAGCTAAAACCTGCTTTTCATTTCTCATGGCAGATACCTCCAGCTATTATTATATTTTTTAATTTATCCTTATCTTTTATGATGGGTTGGAGGTGGCTGTACCTTATAACCTCCTTCTTTCTTCTATTATAATTTTACATCTTTATTTTATATCGTCAATACATATATGAAAAGATTTCGCAACGGCCCCTATCGGAAAACCCATTCATAAGTTATATAGTCCATGAATTTTAAACAATCCCTTTTTCCGGTTAAGATATATTTTTCCCTTGATTTAGCAAGTTTCTCCTTTGTTATTTGACATTATAGGTTTAAAACAGATATGACAAACAGATTAACATAACAATTTTGCAAGATTACCCCTGTATACAATATGCAGTTCATGAAGGGCCCGCGTGATTGCAACATATAAGAGCTTGGCATCCGCATCACTTGCCTGATAACTTAATTCATCCGGATTCCACAGGATAACCGAGTCAAATTCCAGCCCTTTTGTCATGTGAATGGGAAGTACCATAACACCATTGTTAAAACTCATCTCCTCTATATCCTCCCTAAGCTGTTCTAATGCTACATACCGGCCTAACATTTCATGCACCTTTCTGGTTTCTTTAATTGTCCGGCAGATAACCGCTATGGTGTTATAATCTCCATTCAGGTTTTCATTAATAATCTGTACTGTTTTCTGTAACATATCTTCTTCATTTTCCAGTTTTGTTACCGCCACCTCTTTTCCGTGCCTTATAATTGGTTCAATATCATAAGTCTTAAAGGTACACTGTTTTAATACTTTACTGGCATAATCTGATATTTCCACCGTATTGCGGTAGCTTTTGGCAAGGACATAAAACTTATCCTTCTCCGGTAAAAATACTTCTTCTTTCAGGGTTTCCCAATCATTCATGCCGGTATCATAATGAATATTCTGGGTTATGTCTCCCATGATGGTATAGGTACATTCTTTAAACAATTGCTTTATTACGTAAAATATAGAAACACCGAAATCCTGTGCCTCATCCACAATGATATGGCTTACAAATTCAAAATCCCTGGATAGTTTCAGTCTTTTTTTAATATAGGTAAGCATACCCAGGTCATAGAGATCAATTGATTTATGAATCAGATTATGAATAAGAAGATGAATTACCTCCGGTTCCGGTATTTCATAATTTAATTTCCGATACCGCATTCTGTCTTCATTCAGATTATTCAGAAAGCTGATATAAATTTCCATCAGATTAATTTTATTTTGTTTTTTACCGAAATAATCCTTAAATTTCTTAGCCTCGCCACTGATAACTTCTTTTTCCTGCTGCTCCTTTTCATTCACCAGCCGGATTTTGCTCATCAGCCGTTTGTTCAGTAAATCAATCTTTTCCTGCAGAGGTTTCTCCTTAAAGATTGAGAGAAAATCTAAAATTTCTTCCCTGGAATATACTACTTTTTCATGATAAATAATGGATTCCGGTGCCAGGGCACTT
The DNA here is from genome assembly GCA_015655565.1 of Clostridiales bacterium. GTDB lineage: Bacteria > Bacillota > Clostridia > Lachnospirales > Lachnospiraceae > Anaerocolumna. Next base: position 5,542 of record JAATEU010000472.1, on the reverse strand, counting down.
AATTCATATTGATTTAAGTAAGCTTCCAGGGCTTTAATAAAATGAATGGAACCCTTAAATCTCTTTAATGCGACAGCATTTTTTGTCTGTTTGTCCGTACTTAATTTGGCAAAGCTGTTGATTAATATATATTTACCCTTTTTTATTTTAAAATCCTCCTCCAGTAATTGAAGCAGGAACTCTTCCAGTGTCATCTGGTTTATATTATAGACATCCAGGTTCGGAAGCACTCCGGTAATATAATTCAGAAGCATTTTATTGCTTCCAATAATATAGAATTCATCCGATTGGAATCTGTCTTTATAATTATAAAGGAGATAGGAGATACGGTGCATGGCTACTGTTGTTTTCCCACTGCCGGCCACTCCCTGTACAATGACACTGTGCCAGGGCGTATCCCTTATAATTTCATTCTGCTCTTTTTGAATGGTTGCAATGATTTCGCCTAACACCACTTCTTTATTCTTACCAAGGTATTTTGTGAGAAATTCATCATTTGCTATAACATCCGTATCATAAAAATCCACCAGCCTGCTGTCAGATATCTCAAAAGTACGTTTTAAATTAAGGGTAATATCAATCCGGTCCCCAAAAGGCGACAGATAAGAACTTTCTCCTATGTCACTGTCATAATATACACCGGATACAGGTGCCCTCCAATCAATAATTATAATATCAGTACTGCTCCTGCTGATTCCGTTTTTCCCAATATAAAGGGAAAAATTTTTATTCTCATCCGATATCTGCCTTTTGATAATCCCGCTGCTTTCATTAGATGTCTGTCCCGGACAGGCAGTATTGTTTGTTATACGATTTTCGGCATTTACGGATTTTGCTGCTTCTCCATGTTCAATATAGTCAATCCGCCCGAAAAAAGGGTTTTTTAACGCAGCTATGTTTTTATTCAGTGTCCGTTCCATCTGTGACTGCATACTAAGTCCAATCACAAGGTCATTATGAAGTTCCGGATTGTCAGAACGGTAATTATCGTAAAGCTCTTTCGTTTCGGTACGGATTTCCTTCAGCTTCATCCTATAATCATCAATATTTTTCCGTATTACCGTTACACATTGTTCCAGCTGCTTTTCTTCTTTTTTCCACTCACTTCTTAGTTCTTCATGTTTCGGCATGAAATGGTTATCCTCCATTTTTAATTCTTCCATGATACCCTCCTTATAGGTCTTTTGCGAACTAATGGTTTAAGTTATTCCTATCATTTATCTGATTGCAGAGATAAGAAAACATCCATAAAAATGCTTATACCTATCGTCTGCTTAACATAATAATGGATTTTTTTAAAAAATACTAGACTTTTATTTTAAAATATGTTATGATAAATAATGAAGTTTGGATAAAAATACTTAGTCGCTGTCAGAAAATTCTGACGGTTTTTTTATTGATTTCCGGTTCGAAAATGCTGAAGTTATCTATAAAAAATAATAATATGTTTGATAATTGAATCAATAAAAAGCACAGGATATTTTTGGAAAACAGTATAATGCCGGTTTCAGGCACTTTAAGCTTGACAAAAGAGCCTGCTTTGCAAGAGGCTGTGGATAATATTTTAATATAATAATAAGATGTCCCGTATGCATTCCACCGAAGGGGAACATATACGGGACTGTTTTTATTATTTTTTATAATCTACTTAAATAATCTGCTTTTATAAGTTGCTATTGCAGGCCCGTCATAACGGACTGTGCCAATTCATTCATATCTTTCGTTTTATCTGTTTCCTGCTGCAGGGTTTCAATTATTTTAATCAAATTATGTATGGATAATAATACATTTGGCTGCTTTTCCCTCATAATGATCATTCGTCCAATATACTGTCTATATCCGCCGTAACTGCATTATAAGCATTTACCATACCTTCTGCAGCCACCTTACTCTCTAAGGAGTCTAAGGGCTCCGCTGTAGATAGTATAATATCTTTTGCATCCAAAACCGAAATATCCTCAAAATAGGAATAGGTCATGGCAAGAACCGCGGTAACCATAGGAGCCGACATGGAACTGCCGCTCAGGTATTCATATCCGTTCCCTGCCGTGGTACTTAATATATAAGTACCGGGTGCCGCAATATCCACGCTTGAAATACCATAATTCGAAGAAGCATCCAGGGTTCCGTCATATTTTAAATTAGCAACCGAGACTATATTATCAAAATCAAATGCCGCAGGATATAGAGGGGTATCATCGGTATTCACACCTGCGCCGCTGCTGTCACCGTTGCCGGCTGCGCATACAAAGAGCATATCGGAATTTTCAATTGCAGTTCCCATCTCTTCATCATAGCTTGTAGTTCCAAAGCTTAAATTACATATATCTGCACCCATGCTTTCCGCATATTTAATAGCTTTCGTTATAGAGGCGGTATCACCGGATCCGTCTTTACCGCCCAGTGCTTTTATCGTCATAATCCTGACATTTCCGTTAGAAGCGATTCCTGCTATCCCGGTGTTGTTGATTGCTGCCGCAATGGTTCCTGCACAATGGGTTCCATGATCATACTCTGAAGCATTTCTGCTATTATAGACGTATGCCTTATTGTTGTAAAAATCCCATCCATAAACATCATCAATGTAACCATTGCCATCATTATCAATTCCGTCGCCGGCCGTTTCACCTTCATTGGTCCAGATGGCATCGGATAAATCCTCATGGGTATAGTCTACTCCGGTGTCAATAATGGCTACAAGGACTTCCCGCCCTTCATCACCAACTGTCTCCCACGCTTTTTCTACTGCCAAATCAATACCGGCTACTGCAGAAGCTAACGCATTGTATTGTGTACCGGAACTTCCATTCGAATACTTAATAATATCCGTATTAGGAAAAATATTTTCGGTATATTTTCCCGAGTTCCCTTTAAATTCATTTTTTCCCGGAACTTTATACGGATTTTTCATAGAGAAACCGCCGCGGTTATAAAACCCCCCGTTATTAAATTCCGTTCCATCCGGTGCATTCGTATTTAAAGAAAAGGTTCCGTCATTATACAATGCCCACTGCTTGGAAAAATACGGTTCGGACCCGGAATCGTTATCCTCCTGGTCTGTTTCTGCCGTTTCTGCCGCCATGGTTTTCGTAATACTGTAGGTAATATTTCCGTTTGTATACCCTGATTGTAATGTATCACCCGTCATAATAAGTGAGTAACATAATATCATTGCAACAGGGATTATAGTTAATTTTTTCATTTTCTTTTCCTCCAGTGTTGTAAAAATAATGTGCTTTCCTTAATTTACTATAAACTGTAATTATGAAAATTAAATGAAAATTGTGTGAAATATTTGTTTTAAGTGAAAATACTTGTTTTGTTGTCTCAGTTTATATTCAGCATAGGAAAACCCTCTGTAACCCACATTCACTTCTGAGCGTACCCTAATAATTGAGATATGTCTGAGTTTTAGCTATTTCCGTACACATAATAAGAAAGGCACCGGCACCATGCAAATCATTCTCACCGGTAGGCCGTGCACAATAATGCTCATAATTTCCAACACCTGTTCCGATACAGATGTTATCAATTATAACACTATTTTCATTATATTTTAAACGGTCCAGAATTCCTTTATATCCCTTTTTTGCATATTCTAAATAGCCGGTTTCCAAAAAGCCGTTCCGTACTGCTTTGCAAACGGCGGCAACAAACAGGCAGGTACAGGATGACTCCAACCAATTGCCTTCCATGCCGCCTTTATCTACTACCTGATACCACAAACCGCTTTTCTCATCCTGATATTTACAGACAGCCCGAATCAGGTCAGTGGTCAGCCGGATCAATTCATCTCTGTTTTTATAAGATCCGGGAATAAAATCCAGCTCTTCTAATAAGGCAACCGGGACCCAGCCAATGGAACGGCCCCAAAATTCCGGTGACAGGCCGGTAACCGGATCCGCCCAGGATTCCTTCTTACTGCAATCCCATGCATGGTACCATAACCCTGTTTTTACATCCTTCGTTTTTTTCTCCATTAATAAAGCCTGGAATATTACAAGGTCAAAATACTCTTTTTCTACGAATTCCGCTGCAAATTGCGCACAAACCGGACCTGCCATGTACAAACCGTCCAGCCACATCTGCTCCGGACACACATCCTTATGCCAAAAGCCGCCTTCCTCATTCTTAGGGAAATCCCTGACAACAGAAAGCAAGGTAAACAAAGCTTTTTTGTACCTGTCATCGCCGGTTCTTTTATAAAGCATAAATAATAAAATGCCCGGCTGAATATCATCTAATTGTCCCTTATCAAAGGTATTAACTGAACCATCCCCTGCAATAACTGAATCCACCCATGCTTTAATATATTCATAATATTTCTCCTCTTTGCAGAGTTCATAGGTTTTTTGCATACCGGATAGGAATACACCCTGATGATAATGAAAATGCCCTTTGGGAGGTAAATCTTCCGGTGCAAATTTCTTCATTAATGCATCGTTTGCTTCTTTTGCATACTCCAGCGCTGTTTTTCCTTTATAAACCATATTTTTCATTCCATCCTTACCCTTCTGTTGTTTTAGTCATAACGGATATCCGTTTTCCTCCCTGCCATAACCTGTGCCTGCACTTTTCTTAGAATCGGAGGACTTAACTTGGGAGGTGAGATTCTTCTACCGATTCATAACAATGTTTTTCCCGATTAAAAATCTGTCCTTCAAACAAGCCGGCTGCCGTAGTATCTAGATAAATTTTTATTATGTTTTCATTCTTCTTAATATATTTTTTCGGAATTTCAAATTCATACGGCCTCCAGGCACGAATCTCCGTTTTATAGTCATTAACCCATAGCTGTACCGCATCTTCCAGCCACATATTTTTAATACTTATCCATAAGGACTCACTTTCACATTGCATATCCGTTACCTTTTTCTCATACAGAATGGTTCCTGCAAAAAAGGGCAGTCCGTTCCTTACCGGATCTATCATATATCCTTCCGTTATCAGGGGAACCAGGCTCCAGGCCTCCTGTTTCTTTATTACACTGAAATTTCCGAACAGATACAACGGATTGCGAATTCCCCCATACGTCACGTCCGTATGGATTAATATTTCTATTTCGTTCCGTCCGTTCTTAACATAAGGAGTTATATTTACGCCTAAATTTGTATTGGAGTAAATTGGAGTCACCGTAAAATTCTTTTCTGTCAACACGATTCCATTTAGGGTAAGCTTCCATTCCCCTATAAAAGTACCGGGTTCCATCACCAAATAAATATCTTCTTTATCCGTCTTTGTAAGTTCAGATACAAATTCCTGCCTATAAATGACCGGTACCCCTGCAAATTGAAGCTCTTTGGGACAGCCAAAACAGGATTTTGCCTTAACCGGCATCAAAACCTGAGACAGCTCCAATTGATCAATCAGGGGGAAGCTGTCAACCATTGCCGTCTGGCCATCCGGAAATTCCGCCTTCCATAGGGCAAGACGCAAGGCATTCTTACCAATCGGCGTGACCTTCATCTGTGAATGAATATCTAAGATATATACTTCTTTTCTCTCAGCTCCCATGGCATGCCACATCTGCTTGCAGATGCGG
>JAATEU010000327.1 GCA_015655565.1 Clostridiales bacterium | reverse complement strand
CACAAAAGCAGGCGAAGAGTTAAAAGAGGCCAGTGACGGCGAGGTTTATATGACAAGTGCCGATACAGGCGGGACGGACTGGCTATGGGTAGCCATGGCTGAGTACGGTGAAGATTATACGACGGAGGAAGGCGCTCCTGATATTGAGCTTCCATCCATTAAGAAAATGATAACCATGCAGCAGGAGTGGCTGAATGATGGCATTGCAATGATTTCTCCCGGCGGACAGGTAGATATGGAAGAAGGCTTTGCCAATATTTCTGATGGAAACATCGTATCTTTCCCGAAGGCTATGTGGTTTATGTCAAGATTTTTAAATTATATGCCGGAAATGACAGATACATGGGCAATTGCTCCCTGCCCGGTATTTGAAGAAGGCCAGCCTCGTTCCGTTGGTATCGGCGGCACAGGTACTGTAGTATCGGCCCAGTCTCCGAATGCGGATTTAGCAGCTGAATTTCTTGCATGGGCGAAACTGTCCTATGATGGAAATGTTAAAATTTGGGAAAATCTTGGATTTGATACATTAAATACAACTATCTGGAGTGATGAAAAAATTACCGGCGATACAAGCAATCAGTATATTGCTTACTTTGTAACCAATCCGTTTGATACTTTAAATGAAATTAAGGATGAGATCGGTAAGATTAAAGTTGGTACCATTAATCCGGCTATTTCCGAACAGTTTAATTTAACCATCCTGAATAACTGTTTTGAAAACGGTGCTGATGTGGACGAGGAACTTGCAACCGCTCAGGATGCATTGGAAATTGAATATTAATCCGGATAATTTAGGAACAGCCCGCCGGAAAAATCCCGTCCTGTTCCTAAAGGAATAGAAAGAAGGATGGACATGGAGAAATTAAAAAAACTATTATATTCCCAGAAAGCAGCCCCGTATATTTTTGTTCTTCCTTTTATTTTAAGTTTTGCGTTCTTTTGGATATATCCTCTTTTCAGTACGGTAAAGATGAGCTTTCAATCCATACTGCCGGGAGAGGTTGAATGGATAGGCCTTAAGAATTACTCGAAATTATTAAAAGATACTGCATTTCATACTGCAATACGGAACAGCTTTGAATATATGATTTGGACACTGGTATTATTAATTCCGTTTCCAATGATCTTTGCATGTTTCATGGACAGCCGGTTAATTAAGATGAAAGGTTTATATAAGGCGCTGTTATATTTGCCTGCATTAACCTCCGTTGTAGTGGCAGGTACAATTTTCCGCCTGATGTTCAGTGAACTGGAGGGTTCCCAAATGAACCAGTTAATATCCTGGTTCGGATTTGAACCGATCAAATGGTTAAAAATGAAAGTGACCAGTTATTTTGCGCTGATTACCATAGCATGCTGGAGATGGACAGGGGTAAATATGTTATATTTCCTGGCGGGCCTTAAAAATATTGATAATGGGTTATATGAATCGGCTGAAATAGACGGGGCCGGCGGATTTAAGAAATTCATCTACATCACCCTGCCCCTGTTAAAGCCCACGACGATTTATGTATTAACGATCAGCGTTTACGCCGGACTTGCCATGTTCCTGGAAAGTTTTATGTTATGGAATGGCAATGCATCACCTAATAATATCGGCCTGACCATTGTCGGCTACCTGTATCGCCGCGGCATTGAAAAGAATCAGCTGGGTTATGCTTCAGCGGTAGGTCTTGTGCTTCTGGTCATTGCATTAACAATTAACGTAATACAGTTAATTATGAATGGGACATTTAAGAAGGAGGAGAAATAGGAATGGAAAAAGTACAGAAAAACTCCTTTGAAAGTAAAAAAATGAGAATGTCAACCAAGAATAAAATACTATCGGTTCTTATCACGGCATTTTTTACGGTTCTTGGTATCCTTGTAGTCTTTCCGTTTGTAACAATGGTGTTGGCTTCCTTCAGGCCGGGGCAGGAATTAATCCGTTATGGATTAAGCATTAAGCTGAATTTCGGAGAAATGACATTCAATAACTATACATACCTTTTTTCAGGAGTACATAGTTATTTTATGTGGTTTAGGAATAGTATGGTATTAACAATTGTTTCTGTGACATTAACCTTAATTATCTGCTATTTTGTTGCTTACGGACTGACAATGTATAACTACAGGTTTAAAAATTTATTGTTTTTCCTTGTTATTGCAACCATGATGGTACCCTTTGAGATTTTAATGCTGCCCTTATACCAGGAAATGATTGACTTAAAGTTAATTAATACAACGGCAGGTGTAATATTACCGGGGCTGTGCGGTGCTTCCACCATATTTTTCTTCCGGCAGTATATGTCGGGACTGCCGGGGGAATTGCTGGATGCCGGGCGGATTGACGGAGCTACGGAATACGGTATCTGTGTCCGGATCATGCTTCCCATTACAAAACCGGCCTTTGCCGCTATGGCCATTCTAACCGGTATGGGCGCATGGAACAGTATGCTGTGGCCCTTGCTTGTATACCGTGATGCCGATAAATTTACACTGCCCATTGGGCTGAATACACTGCTGACTCCTTACGGAAATAACTATGACTTATTAATTGCAGGGTCCTGCTTTGCAATTCTTCCCATATTTATTCTGTTCCTGTGTTTTCAGAATTACTTTATTGATGGCATGACGGCCGGAGCCGTTAAAGGGTAAATATTTTTATTAATATAATTTAATGGATGGCGGTTGCAAAATTCGGATACAATATATTTTGCAACAGGCCTTCCGTGTTTCAATCATCTTCGAGCATCCGGTAACCAACCCCGATTTCAGTAAATATATATTCCGGGTCAACCGGATTTTTTTCCAGCTTTCTACGGATGTTGGCCATATTAACCCTTAGTATCTGATTATCCTTGACGGCAAATGGCCCCCATATTTTTGTAATAATATAATCATAAGTTAATACTTTGCCGGCACTTTGTGCCAGAAGGGATACTAATTTAAATTCAATCTGGGTTAAATGAACGTCTTCTCCATTGACGTTTACCATATGTTTATTAAAATCTATAAATAAATCTTTTGCCTTGAACGTATTTAAAGGAAAAGTATGTCCTGTCTCCAGCCTGGTATTGTGCCGGATGGCCGTACGAATCCTGGCTAACAGCTCGGAAGTCCCGAAGGGTTTTGTTATATAGTCGTCGGCACCGGAATCCAGGGCCAGGACCTTGGATTTTTCATCGTCTCTTTCGGATATTACTATAATCGGTATACCGGTCCATTGCCTTACTTCTTTTAATAAGTTTAAACCATCCATATCCGGAAGTCCTAAATCTAAAAGGACAACCTCGGGACAATGGGAAGGAATTAATGCAATTGCTTCTTTCCCGGTATTGCATTGGATAACTTTATAATTGTTTGCTGACAGTGTTGTTGCTATAAAATTGCAGATAATGGGTTCATCCTCAACAATCAGGATGCAGGCTTTTGTACTCATTTGTCAGGCTCCCTTCTAACGGTAAGGTAAAAGTAAAAACTGCTCCGCCGTTATTTTGATTTCTGGCACTTATATTACCCCCATGCGAATTAATAATAGTTTTACATATAGATAAACCGATACCCAGTCCTTTGGAAGAATCACTGCTGTGATTCTCTGTCTGTGAGCAGCCGTCAAAGATGGATTCAATTCTGCTCATCTGTATACCTTTTCCTTCATCCATGACATGGAAGGTAATATATTCCTCACCCTTTGTAATAAGTAATGTTACCGGACTATTATTACCGGAATATTTAATTGCATTTTCCATTAAATTAATAATAACCTGTTCAATTAAGGTTGCATCCATAGGCACCATAATAAAATCCTCCGGTATTTTAGCCTGTATATCTGCATGAGGATACCTTTTTCGTATGCGCGTGATTGCTTCTGTTACCACTTCTTCCAGGGGTTCCGGTGTTTTATTAACGGAAGAATTACCTTCCCGGATTCTGGTAACGGATAAAAGGTTTTCTACCATATGAAGCAGCCAGTCGGAATCTTCATATATATCTTCAATTAATTTATTTTGTGCCTCCTCACTTAAATATTTTTTATTTTTCAGGAGGGTTTCGCTGGCTCCAATCATTCCGGTCAACGGGGTCCTAAGATCATGGGATACTGCCCTTAACAGGTTTGCCCTCATCTTCTCTTTTTCAGTTTCGATTATGATTAATTGCTGGTTATCGGACAAGTGCTGCCCTTCTATGGCCATTGCCACCTGGGATATAATTAGATTAAGGGAAGATATTGTATTTTTGTCCGGTTGTATCTGAGCGGTTCTGTAAATGCCGATTACACCCCATATATTATCATGGGAAAGGAGTGGAAGGTAAATGCAGCTTGAATATCCGGGAAAACCCATGTCAATCCCGGCAGGTTTTTTGTTTTCAAATACCCAGTGGGCCATAAATTGTTCATGATGGGAATTTATTAATCTGTCATGTATGGGATTACAGCTTTTGATAATGCCTGTATTACCTGTTTGGGGGGATTTTTCATAAAAAACTACTGTGCTGCCCGTTAACTCCCATACATATTCCAGTGCCAGTTCTATAATATTTTTAAGGCCGTTCATAGTTAAAAGCTTATTATTGATTTCATTTAATTTGCTGTTTTTTTCATTTCGTTCATTTGCCTGTTTTACAAGCTCTTTAAGATGAATTGTTGTGGTACTCGTTATTAGGGAGATGGAAAACATCCCGATAGAAGTTATAGGATAGCCATTTCTGGTAAAATCAAATGAAAAAAACGGATAGATAAAATAATAATTCATACTGATAACTCCTGCCAGGGAAGAAATAATACCCCAGAAATAACCATCTGTGATTCTGGATATCAGAATAACTGCAAGAATATAGATAATTGCAACGTTAATATTGTTATTGGTAATTTTAACAAAAATGAACGAAATTAAGGTGGCGGGTGCCAATATAAATAATGTTTTAAGACAGTCATAGATACATTTAATATAATGCGGCTTTTTCATTTATCCTCCTTATATAGTCAAAGTACTGAGCAGGTAACAAGGCTTGGTATAAGCAGGCCTTACCTCAGCTCGCAAGCATGGGGTACTCGGTTATTATTGCAATAATTATGCTTATTTTGTATTATACTACATATGGGACAGAAAACCTAGCAGTTATCTAAATAAAGAACACGATTAACGAAGGAGGGTTTGGCATCTTATCTTAGGATACGTTAATATCCATAATATAGATTTATTAGGACTTTCCGGGTGACATTCCTGCCTTTGCCATGATATATTTCCGTGAAATAAAGAAGTTGTTAAGAAATCAGGATATTGTTGAAATTCTCAAAAATTCATGTTAAGATTCATTTGCATTATGAAAAAAATAGAACTTAAGGAGGCAATTATGACTATTTCTTTGGGTGATTTTTTGTGTCAGCTAATCAGCAATCCGGCTTTATTTATTACTGTGATACTTACACTGGGCGTGGTATTGGTAAATGGTTGGACAGATGCACCGAATGCTATTGCAACTTGTGTTTCAACTCGTTCCATGGGTCCTAAACAAGCTATTATAATGGCAGCAGTATTTAACTTCTTTGTTGTATTCGTTATGACTTTTTTGAATGCAACAGTTTCTCAGACAATTGATAATATGGTTGATT
>JAATEU010000105.1 GCA_015655565.1 Clostridiales bacterium | reverse complement strand
TTTCTTTAATCCCAAAACCTCCAAAATAGGCTTTTCTTCTAAAAGGCTATATTCCATATCCTCTGTCTCCTTCCTGCACTGGAAAACATCTTACAAAATGTCCGCGGGATACTTCCGCCAGTTGCGGTATATTTTCCCTGCATTTTGGACAAACTGCGCTGCACCTTGGATAAAAAGCACATCCGGAAGGCATATTCCCAAGGCTTGGCACCATCCCCGGAATACAATGGAGTTTTTCTCCTTTTAAAAACAGTATGGCACGTGAAGACAGCAGACCTCTGGTATAAGGGTGGAGAGGATTCTCAAAGATTTCACCGGCCGGAGCCTGTTCCACTATTCTTCCGGCATACATCACCAAAACCTCATCCGCAATTTCCGCAATAACACCTAAATCATGAGTTATAAATAAGATACCCATGTTATACTTTTCTTTTAACTTTGTAATCAATTCCAGAACCTGTGCCTGAATCGTAACATCCAGTGCTGTCGTCGGCTCATCTGCAATTAAAAGTTCGGGATTACATAACAGTGACATGGCAATCATAACACGCTGGCGCATACCGCCGCTTAACTGATGGGGATATTCATCCAAAACCTTATCAGGTCTTGGTATTCCAACCATTTTAAGCATTTGAACGGATAATTCCCTTGCCTCTTTTTTCTTTTTAATTCCTTTATGTAAAAACAGTACTTCCTTCAGCTGGAATCCGATGGTAAAAATAGGATTTAAGGCTGTCATAGGCTCCTGAAATATCATAGATATGCGGTTGCCGCGGATTTTTTGCATCTGAATGTCATTAAAGTCCAGCAGATTATCTCCCTTATATAAAATTTTACCGCTGACTTCTGATTTTTTTTCCTCTAAAAGTCCCATAATGGAAAGGGAAGTTACTGATTTTCCGCATCCCGACTCTCCTACAATGCCTAAAACCTTTCCTCTTTCAATCGAAAAATCAACACCATTTATGGCAGTAACTACTTTTTCGGAGGATTTGAATTTTGTGACCAGATTTTCCACCCGGATTATTTTTTCACCCATATTTCTACCTCCCTTAGTTCACTTTTGCGTCAAATGCATCCCGTAACCCATCTCCTAAAAAGTTGATGGATAATATGGTAATAAACACTGCCGTTCCTGCAGGTATCCACAGCCACCAATAAAGGCTTAATACCCGCAGGCTTTGTGCGGCTGCCAGCATATTGCCCCAGCTTGCCTGCGGAGGCGTAACCCCAAGTCCAAGGTAGCTTAAACCGGCTTCCGAGAGGATTCCTTTCGCGATCCCAAGGGTGGAATAAACGATTACCACTGCTAAAATATTGGGAAGAATGTGTTTTATTATTGTTTCAAAATCACTCAGGCCCAGGGCTTTCGAGGCTTCTATATACTCCCTTTGCCTAAGGGATAAAACTTCCGCCCTGACGATGCGGCAGATATTCGTCCAGTTTAAAAAACCGGATATCAGCATAATATTCCATATACCGGAGCCCCATATAGCTGCCACCGTAATTGCTATGACATAGAACGGGAAACACATGAAGATATCTGTAATTCTCATAATAATACCGTCTACTGCCTTTCCGAAATAACCGGCAACGGAACCTAGAAAAACTCCAAAGCCGGCAGAAATTCCGGTAGAAATCAATCCCACACTCAAGGAAACACGTCCTCCATAAAGAAGTCTGGTAAACACATCCCTTCCAAGCTCATCCGTACCAAGCCAGTGTTTAGCAGAAGGCGGCTGATAAGTATTTAGTAAATCCTGGGCAGAAGGGTCATATTGTCCCAGTATCGGCACAAAAATCGCAGCCAACGTAAATAAAATAAGAATCCCCAGCCCAAACACAGCCATTTTGTCTTTTTTGAGCCGTTTTATCCCCACTTTAAATAAGGAGGTCCCATTTTCTTCCTGTTTATTCTGATTCATCATCCATACCTCCTGGGGTTTTAGTCGTAGCGTATCCGGGGATCAATAATCCCATATAAAATATCCGCCAACAGGTTTGCCAGTAGAATACAGATAGATAACAACATTGTTCCGGATACAATCAGCGGATAATCCCGATTGCTTACTGCCTGATAAAGCAAGTTTCCCATACCGGGCCAGACAAATACGGTTTCAATCAGTACCGTACCGGATAACAGATGTCCCAGGGACATGGCAACTAAAGTTGTAATAGGTATCAGAGTATTACGGAAAGCATGCAGATGAATCACCACTCTCTTTGCCAGGCCTTTTGCCCTGGCTGTTCTGATATAGTCCTGCCCAAGCACCTCCAGCATGGCGGAACGGGTGTAACGGACCATAGATGCCGTCTGGGCACATGTAAGTACCAGAAAGGGCAGGAACATATGACGGAAAATATCTGCAGCCCGCCTCCAGCCCGTATAATTCGTACCTGTTGTTTCAATTCCTGAAACCGGCAGGAGATTTAAATCAATGGAAAATATCTTAATCAGCCCCAGCGCCAGAAAAAAGGTAGGCACGGAAATCCCGATTAATGACAATACGGAAATGATATGATCCGTAAAGGTCTTTTTCTTTACCGCCGCTAAAATCCCGAGAAAAACAGAAAGCAGGGTACTGGCCGCCAAAGACGTTACGGATAAGAGTGCCGTATTCCCAATCCGCCTTCCGAGCACAGCCGTAACCGGCTCGGCATAGCGGATGGAATATCCTAAATTACCATGAAGTACATTGCCAAGCCATTTTATGTATTTTACAGGCAGGGAATCATAGTAACCTATTTTTTGTAACTGAATTTCCTTTTCCTCAATCGGCAGGCCGGATTCTACCATGTAGGCATAAGGATCCCCGGGAGCCGTATGGATTAATGCAAAAATAATGATAGAAACTCCTAAAAATATAGGAATTAATATGAGCAGCCTTTTAATAATATATTGTCTCATAAGGGAACACCCCTGCCTTTCTATATCTTATTCTGCAATATCCCAGTTTTCAACACCGTCATAGAAAGAATAGGTCGTAACTTCAACATTTTGAATTTTAGGATTAAGAATAGTAAAACGCTCCCAGTTGTATAAATAGATTACCGGCAATTCATCATTTAATATGGTAGCAATTTTCTTATATATGGGAGCCCTGGCTTCATTATCAAGTGATGTCAGGCCTTCTGCCAAAAGAGCATCAATTTCTTCGCTGGAATACTGGGAATGGTTGTTGCTTCCGCCTGTCCCTACATTCTGGGTCACATCCGCATCAGCGCCAAAGCCATTGCCAAGTAAGGCCAGCTGGAAGCCGTCTGTCTTCCGCTCCTGTAGTATGGAAGTAAGGGTGGCAAATTCCACCAGTTCTAATTTCAAATCAATACCAATTTCCTTGAAATTCTGCTGAATAACCGTGGCTGCCCCTTCTCTGGCCTTATTACCGGAGGGGTACAGAAGAGTTAATTTTACAGGAGTCCCATCCTGATACAGGGTTTTGTCTTTATACTCAAGACCGACTTTCATTGTCAGAATTTCCAGTGCCTTCTCCGGACTATAAGCGTAGTCATTGATTGCATCATCACCGGGGTATGCAAAAAATTCCTTTGTATAAACCGTATTTGCCACATTACCATATCCGTAAAGCAAGGAAGAAACAATCCCTTCCCTGTTAATTGCATAAGCCATGGCCTGTCTGAAATCTTTATTTGCCAATAAAGGATCGTTTAAATTAATAACCATATGCTGATAGGCATTTAAAAGATTACTTCTTACATCAAAGCCGGCATCCTCATAGATTTTTATATCATCCGGATTTAAAGATTCTACACGGATCATATCCAGTTCATTATTCAAAAGCTGTGCCTGGGCAGTATCCGGATTTACTACCTGAATAATAATTTTGTCAATTTTCGGATTTCCTTCAAAATAATCCGGATTTTTTTCCAAAGCTGTGTATTGATCCGGTACATATTCCGTTAATTTAAAGGGACCGGTTCCTACCGGATTTTGCAGCAGCTCCGTGCTTTGCTCTACGTCTTCCACCGGAACATCCTCCCATATATGTTTTGCAATAATAGATATGCCTCGTCCGATTTTTTCAAAAAAAGATGCATATACTTCTTTGGTTGTAATAGCAATAGTATAATTGTTAATTACGTTAATGCCGGATATGTTTTCTGCCGTTCCATTCTGTTTTTCATCAAAACCTGCAATCTGCTGAATATAGGTAGAATTTAAACCGGTATAATTCTTATCAGCCATAAATTCCAGGGTGAACTGAACATCTTCCGCAGTAAAGGGTTCTCCGTCGCTCCATTTAATATTTTCGAATAAATGGAAGGTAACCGTTTTAGAATCTTCTGAAACATCCCAGCTTTCTGCCAGGTTTGACTTTAAATTGGCACCGGCATCTACCGATACCAGACTCTGAAAAATCAGGTTATTAATATAAGCGGTATAATCATCGCTGGCATACAGCGGATTAAATATACCGGTCGGCGAACTGATAGAGCCTAACCTGAGTATCTTCTCCTGACCGGTTTCTTCCGCAGGTCCGGTACTTTCCTCAGAAGTTGCCTCCGAGGATTTGCCTGTAGTATTTGTTTTTTCCGGATTACCGCAGGAAGTTAATGCAGACATTGCTAAAAGCGTGGCTAACGCCAGTGATATCCATCTTTTTTTCATAATTTTTCTCCGTTCTTTCATTTCATAGTTTTCATAGTAATCATATTATGTCTATCAGTTTACTGTGAATTATGTTTAATATACAACAGAACTTTACCGGTGTCAAGAAAAATCAACCGAATAACAGAGTAAATGCAGGAAGGATGTCACCCGGAAAATCCCTGATAAATCTACATGCGGAATGAGGAATTGCAAGATATAATATCCATCGATTATAGAATATATTCTTGAGAATAATCGATTACCCTGCACTGATTGAACCTGGCAAACCGGTTAATGGTCCGTTTTAAATTTTCGGATAGTTTTTTTGCAGGTTTTATTCCATGCTCCAGCCATATATTTTTTACAATGAGACATTTTTCTTTCCGATTATTTATAATTTCTATCCTGCCTATGAAACAGTCGCCTGACAGGATCGGAAGGACATAATATCCATATTTGCGTTCTGCCTGAGGTGTATAAATCTCCCATTTGTAATCATAGTTAAATACAGCCTTTAACAATTTTCTATCCCAAAGCATATTATCAAGAGGTGCAATAAATTCTGTCCTTTCCTTTAATACGGGATTCAATAGGACCTCCTCAACCAGTTTATTGTCAGTTTCAGGACAATAAAGCTTGTCTTTTATATTTTCTACGGATATTTCCATAATTTTGTTCTCGTTAAGCAGCTCTTTAAAAACCTGGTTTCTCTCCTTGGCTTTCATATTCAGTATAAACAACCAGGCGTAGGAAGGACGGTTCCATAACAGCCCCACTGCAGAAATTCTGCGTAAAACACG
>JAATEU010000002.1 GCA_015655565.1 Clostridiales bacterium | reverse complement strand
TTCAGTTATAATTTTCGTCTGAGAATATACTGAGGAAATTCTGGAAAGAGCATCGTTTTTCCGAAAAAAGGTATAAAGATCTTTTTCTTTATCAGAAAAAATATAAATCGGTGTTTTGAGAGAATCAAAAGAACCGAAGGTCTTTAGTGCAGCCAAATCGAAAAGACTAATTTTATTATTCAAGTCATTCATGCCGGATTCTAAATTCAAAATGTGCTTCCAACCAAAATCAGGTTCAGTCATGGAGAACATGCCATAACTTGGATTATAGGCAGTCAATGTTAACAAATTTCCTTCAATTTCCATTAAACAAATATTTTCTTTCCAATTTCCAATAAAACGCAGATTAACAACTGGCTCAGATTCAACTGACATTAAATCAACGCCAGCTGCTTGTGACGCCTCAAATAAAATATCCACATATTTTTTTAAAACTGCGGTAACAGTAACATAGACCCCCCCTTTTTTACGTAATTCCAAAGGTGTATCAATGTAATATTCATTAATTTTTTCTTTATCAAATTCGAATACTTGCATAGCTAATTCAGGAATATGTGTGGTCCATTCATCTTTTTTACTTGTTTCAATATCCGTACAGTTCATTGATACAAGACTGGCCGGAAGCGAGGCATAACATATGACCCTTCCCTTATTATTACTTTTGGCTAATTCACGAAAAAAATTAGTTAAACCACTAATATCTTGTTGAAAAACATAAGGAAGAATTGATGGATATTCCAATAAATCTTTTGCAATCAAACTATCTTTTTTTGCTGTAACAAATGCAATCTTAGAACTTTCTTGGCGAAGATTTAACGTTATAAATTTCATTTTTACCCCTCCTTTATATATTTTCAACGCTTTCGTTATTTATAAATAACGAAAGCACTAAAAAAAATGAATATAACCTTGTCCCGCAGGTTTTGTATAGTTTTTTAAATCATCTTTTGTCGGCTGATAGGGATCAGAAACATTAATATTCATTCCATGAAAAGCGTTAGATCTTGCTTCAGCTGCAATTTCCAAGTTAGCTCTTGCAGATGCTACGAGAACAGTAGTGAGATTTGGTAAAGTTTCATTTTGCTTAATTTTCTGAGCCACCACTAAAGTTCCAGCTTGATTTTTTACCTGTTTCACAGTCTTATTGCCTACTGCATTTTGATTTTCATTCATCATATCCTGTAATTGTTGTGTGTCACTATCAATTTCGGTATTCAATTTTCCTACTCGCAAAGCATCCTGATAGGTTTGATCTAGCACATTAATCATATCTTCATGATGAGCTATACGATCCGCTGCACTTGTTTCGCCATGTGCAAAGGAATCAATCTGTTTAAAAGTACGATTCCAAGCTTGTTCAGCTGTCTGTGTTGCATCCATTAAGCCCTGCGCCTGTTTCATAATATCTACAACCTGGCCGAGTTGCTTCTCAACTCCTAGAATATGCGCCAACATAGCTTCAGGAGACATACTGGCTAGATTTATAACTTGATTGGCAATTTGAGTCGCCGTATTTACAGCTATCGTAGCTGTCTGAAGAAAGGTAGCATGATTTTCAGTTAATCTTCCGTTATCAATTACTTGTTCCCCAGGTCTTAAAATAACTGCTTCAACACTCGCCGCCAGCGGTATAAAAAGGATTAAGAAATACACAATAGAAACAATTACCTTTTTCAAAATAATCCCTCCGGCACTAGAATAAAGGGAACGACTTTATGGATAATAAAACTGTCAGAAATTGCCCCGAAATATCGTGCATCAAAAGAATTAGGTAATTGTGACGCTAAAGGAAGAAATTGATTATTCTTCACTATGAAATTACCACGAAAAACTGGAAGCGGTAAATTGGCATGATCGAATTCAAATACTGGCCCAATCACTTGATCGTTAACAGTAATTTCCTGATCCGTAATTGAAAAATGATCTCCTGGTAAAGCATAAATAGTCTTTAATAAAACTTGTCCCTTATTAAGCCATTTTCTATCATAAGCCAATTTTTCCATATCATCTGGTATGTGGGTAATAACCATATCGCCCTTATTTAACGTATCAAGCTTTACGACCCGATATAA
>JAATEU010000341.1 GCA_015655565.1 Clostridiales bacterium | reverse complement strand
GTAAATTTCAACTTTTGCTCCGACGTCAATCCCCCTTGTAGGTTCATCCATAATCAGAACTTTAGGATTTGATAGTAAACATTTTGCCAGTACTACTTTTTGCTGGTTGCCGCCTGATAATCGATCAGCCGTATCATTAATATTGTTCATTTTTACCGTAACCTTATGAACCATTTCATCACAGGTTTTCATTTCTTTTATACGGTTTATAAAACCACCTTTACTAAACTTTTTTAAATTCTGAAGTGATACATTTTCTTTAATGCTTCTACAAAGGACTAAACCCAATGCTTTTCTATCCTCAGAAACAAGTATAATATTATTTTTCTTAGCGTCCTTTGGATGTTTAATTGAAATTTCTTTCCCTTCTAAATAGATTTTCCCTGTATCCAGATCGTCATAACCCACTAAAGCCCTCATAACCTCACTTCGTCCTGCACCTATCAACCCAGCCATACCAAGTATTTCTCCTGCACTGACTTTAATGTTTATATCTTCAAAAACACCTTTTTTTGTAAAGTTTTTGATTTCCAATACCACATCGCCTTTCGTGGCTGTATTCCCGGGATAAACGTTGCTCAACTCCCTGCCAACCATCATATGAACCAATTTTCCAGCCGAAATATCTTTTTTTTCGACACATCCAATAAATTCACCATCCCGCAAAACAGTTACTCTGTCTGCCAATTCAAAAACTTCTTCCATTCTATGGGAAATGTATATAATACCCACTGCATTCGATTTCAAAAGAGCAATCGTTTTAAATAAGACAGCTGATTCTTTATCGGATAATGATGAAGTAGGCTCATCCATGATGATAACTTTTGAATCATATGATACCGCTTTAATAATTTCCATCATTTGAATCTGTGCAATATTCAATTCTTTCATCTTCATGGAAGGAGAAACAAATTCATCCATGTTATATTTTACTAATAATTCTTTTGTCTTTTCATTTAAAGCTTTTTTATTGACAAACGGAGTACCTTTAACCTTTACTTCCCTTCCAATAAAAATATTTTCAGCTACCGTCATTTCGGGAATTGGGCTCAGTTCCTGATGAATCATCGATATCCCCAATCGTAGTTCATCACTAGCTTCTTTCATGATAACTGGTTTTCAAGCCTATTTAATTTCTCCTGTATCACCTTTGTAAATTCCCATTATAATCTTCATTAATGTAGATTTACCGGCACCATTTTCTCCCATAAGAGCATGCAGCTCTCCTGGTCTAATGTTAAGATGAACATTCGAAAGGACATTTACACAGGAAAAGGATTTACTTATATTGGTTGCCTCTAATATGTATCTTTCCTCTGCCACAAAACTTCCTCCTGACCTTTTATTATTACTTTCTATTATTCAATCAATAAATCGGAATTTTCTGAGAAATGTTTCAAAATTACGATTTCATCGCAATCGGACGGATTTACAATAGTTATACCACTTTTTGCAGCTTTTTCAGTTACAAAGAATTCATCATTCGTTAACTGTCCATAACGAATCAGTGCGGGTGTTTCCATATCCCAGACACCAAACTTTCCATGGCCCTGTAAGCAGATAATTCCATATGCCGCATTATCCTTTATTGTAACAGTCCGCCCTGGTAATACAGTCAGG
The DNA here is from genome assembly GCA_015655565.1 of Clostridiales bacterium. GTDB lineage: Bacteria > Bacillota > Clostridia > Lachnospirales > Lachnospiraceae > Anaerocolumna. The sequence goes on along the minus strand of JAATEU010000341.1, from coordinate 1,920 downwards.
CGCTTTGCGCAAACCGTATCACATTTATAGCAAATCCACTCTTCTATATAACCTTCTGCTTTCATCTCATCCATCTGTTTTACAAGTTTAGGAGGCATGAAGCGGTTCTTATGAAAATCCTGATCCACATTAGCATCCCAGTCAATAACGTCTAAAAGATATTCAAAATTTCCTTTTTCTTCTTCAGGACAGTTTTTCCACAAAAGCTCTTCTTCAACTACCTGTCCTCCGTACAATACAGATTGATACATTGCATATACATCAGAAGCAAACTGCGGTTCATAGGTGCAAAGACTGCCAGGTGCATGCATCACTCCAGGCGGTACATCCCATCCTGTATCAAGTTGTAATTTATGGGCTTTTGATAATCTTAAAATATTATTATCACCTTTTGGAAATTTTTCTAATACACTTAAAACTTCTTCTTTTGTTGTGTCAGGATTAAATCCAAAGAATGTAAATGGGAATTCTCCGCCATGATTATTTACCTGAGACGGAAAGAAATACATTTCCGGTTTTCCAGCTGCTCCAATTTTTGCCGCATGTTCATCTCTATGATGAATATGATGCGGAAGCGGCCCGGTATTATCAAAGAATTTTGAAAACATAGGCCATCTTCCGTATTTATCCCAAAGATGCTCTCCTATAATTTCTGCTCCCAGATGTTCTACCGCATCCCTAAGTAATATTTTTTCTTTTCCGTGTTTATCTGCTACAATATAACTAAGACCTTCATCTTCTGCTGTCAATGGGCCGTTTTCTGCCCATGTAGTTGACGCAAACCATCTTTCATCAATTCCCCCTCTTTTAGAACCCAAAATATAATAGTCATCCGGATGGAGCTTAATTCTTTTTCCCGGTCTGCAAAATGACCGGGGTACCCACGTCGGAGATAATCGAAAAATTCCTTTGCCTTGTTCAAGTGCTTTTTGTGCCAATATTTTCTTATCCATATTAAAATCTCCTTTCAGCTATGTACCACGTATTATGTTGCTATTTTTTGTTTGCTTTACATAAAAGTAATATTATCAGTAAAACGTTTTTCTGTCAATGTAATATAATCACTTATTTATTTTTTGTGAAATATGTGCATTTTATACATATATATTTTGTGAAAAATAGATAGCCTGTAAATTATGCATTAATTTATTGCATAATTTACAGGCTATCTTCTCTTTATACAAATATATTAGACTGTTTTTCAAAAAACGTTTTTCTTGCGTGTAAATATTTTCTTTTACCAATCTGATAAAATCCAATCATTTGGTGCATCCTTTTTTGTTGATTTGCGGACTATTAGTTTTGTTTCCATGGATACTGCAGCTACTTCTTTTTTAACATCCGGATTTTCAATTCGTTCTAATAAAATTCTCATAGCTTCCAATCCCATATGTTTCTTACTAATGTGGATAGTACTTAAGGAAGGTTCTAAAATGCCAGATATAAAAACATTATCATATCCTATTACTTTGACTTCTTCAGGCACTTTTTTATTATTTTCTGAAAGTGCTTTTAATGCTCCCACTGCCATTTGATCATTAGCTACAAATACACCATCTATATCCGGCATCTTTTTCAATAGTTCATTCATCGCAAGATATCCGCTTTGGTGCGTATAATCCCCATTAGCAACCATACTATCAGTATCAATGCTTATTTGATTCTCTTCTAAAACACTTTTATATCCTGCCAGACGTTCCATGGCTATACTGGAAAAAATAGGACCCGTGATGTGACCAATTCTTCGGCAGCCGCAATCAACCAGATGACCTGTCGCTTTTTTCGCTCCATCAAATGAATCCGAATAAACAGAGTCTATTCCATACTTAGAAAAATCTTTTTCAATGGTTACCAATGGAATGTTTTTTTGAGAATTAGCCATTTTTTGAATCTCTTTAAAATAGGTTGTTCCCATTTGTT
>JAATEU010000222.1 GCA_015655565.1 Clostridiales bacterium | reverse complement strand
GGATGACCCAAGAAATCCTGCGGTAATTGCAGACAATGTTGGAGATAATGTCGGTGATGTAGCAGGAATGGGTGCCGACTTATTTGATTCCAACGTAGCTTCCATGTCTGCAGCTCTTGTTATGGCAACGGCTTTGGATAAATTAAATGGCGGTTCCTTAAATGCCGGCATGGTATTTTGTTATGCGGCAGTTGGTTTATTTGCTTCTATCATAGGTGTTTTAACTGCAAAAATGGGTGAAAAAGGCAGTCCCACAAAGGCACTCAACAGTAATACATATGTAACTATGATCATTTTTGGTGTTTTAACTGCCATTGCAACCGTTGCTTTTAACTTTGAATGGAGGATATGGCTTGCAAGTGCAACCGGTCTGATTGTGGGTGTTGTTATCGGCATTGCAAGTGATTATTTCACGGATGATACGAAGAAACCGGTTCATGAGGTTGCAAAAGCTTCCGAATCAGGACCGGCCTTTACTATATTATCCGGTATTTCTTACGGGCTAATGAGCACTCTGCCTTCTATGCTCGGTATTGGTATATCTGCACTGGCAGCCTTTAAAATATGTGAACCCCTTGGAGAAGGTTATGCCATGTTCGGAATTTCAATGGCTGCGGTAGGCATGCTTTCTATTGTTGGTATGATTATATCCAATGATGCTTATGGTCCGATTGTTGATAATGCACGTGGTCTGGTAGAAATGGGCAAGCTGGGTGACAAAGCCCTTGAAATCACAGATTCCCTGGACAGTGCAGGCAATACTGTAAAAGCAGTGACAAAGGGATTTTCAATCGGAGCTGCGGGTCTGACGGTAATTGCACTGCTGGGCGCTTTTATCAGTGAAGTAAATGTGGCGGCAGCGGATATGGGTAAAGCACTTATATCGGGCTTTGATATTTTAAACCCTACCGTATTTTTCGGTTTGTTATTCGGCGCGGCTATCCCGCCGGTATTTTCAGCTATGTTAATGCTTGGCGTAGACCGGAATGCACAGCGGATGGTAGAAGAAATCCATCGGCAGTTCAGGGAAATTATTGGTCTGAAGGAAGGAAAAGAAGGGGTTGTTCCGGAATATGATAAATGTATCGAAATAGCTACCACGGGGGCAATTAAAGAATTAGTTCCTGCCGGCCTGATGACAATTATTGCAACACTTCTGGTAGGTTTTATAGGTGGGGTACAGGCAATTGGCGGCTTTATAACCGGTAATATCGTTAGCGGTTTAATTTTTGCATTATTTATGTCTAACTCGGGAGGGCTATGGGATAATACAAAAAAATATATAGAATCCGGCCATAACGGAGGTAAAAATTCAGAAACCCACAAGGCATCCATTGTTGGTGACACGGTTGGTGACCCATTTAAGGATACGGCGGGTCCCTCCATTAATACTCAAATAACGGTTGTATCGCTGGTAGCTACCTTAACTGCAACCCTGTTCTTATCATTTTCACTGTTTGGTTGAAATTTATTAAAAAAGTCCCGGTATATAAGAATACAAGCGGTATTTTCTTATGCACCGGGATTTATTTTGACTAACTTAACGTGTATGATAAAAAAAATTCAATAAACGTGCATTCAATATGATTATTTCGTTGTATTTAAATAAAATTGATTTAAAATTCCATAAGCCATAAAATCAGCCATTTGTAATGCATGGGATTCAATTGTATCAAATATTGCAATGTCGGAGGAATACTTCCCGTTTAATCTATATACTGCTTCTTCTTCTGTCATTTTCAGATGATCATAAAAAAGGGGCCTGAATTGCCTTATTTGCCAATAAGGGTTTATTTTATTAAGAAAAGCTGTTATATCCTCCGCATTTTTAAACCATCTTTTCCTATCCTCGTTAACAGCATCCGTATTACCGTTTTTTGTATTGTTAACAAGGCTTGCGGCTATTAATAGGTGGTCCTTTAATAAACTCTCAAATTCTTTTGCTTTTTCAAAACCATAAAAATTTTTAAGTACAATTGCAAAATCAGTAGGATTACGAAGCAGGCGGTCCGTAACCGGTTCCAAATCGGCCAATTCAGCCGCAGTGCTTATAATAAATAACCTGGTCCATACGACATGCTGTTCCCATAGTTTGCGGAAAGTATTAAATACATTAATCTGATTTTTACAGTTTGATAAATTGTTGTTAAATAACATACAATTGCTGCCTTTATTCTTTTTAAATATTATATGTGAGTCATAAATTTCTGATACAGAAACCAAACTGAAATTTAAATTAATAAATAAAACCCCGCATGTTTATTCTTTTCCTTTTATTAACCATTTTGCAACTTCTATGGTCCGCTTCGTCTGATGGAAGACGGCATCTTTAACATCCTCAATCATCTTACCATCCTGACCTTGACTTACCGTAGTACCGTATGGATTACCACCTGCTTTAAAGATAGAATTATCTGTATAGCCCGGAGGGACAATAATTGCACCCCAATGCATCATGGTAGTATAAATACTTTTAACAGTTTCTTCCTGACCGCCGTGGGGATTCTGGGCAGAAGACATGGCACTGACTACTTTATTGACTAATTTGCCCTGAGCCCATAATCCGCCCTGTGAATCGAAAAACTGCTTCAGCTGTGAAGCTACATTGCCAAAACGTGTCGGGCAGCTGAATATAACGGCATCAGCCCATTCAAGATCTTCGGAGCCTGCTTCTTTAATATCCTTTGTTGCCGCGGCATTTGATTTCCAGGCCGGATTACCGTTAATGGCAGCCTCTGGTGCCAATTCCCTAACCTTAAGAAGTCTTACTTCAGCACCTGCTTCTTTTGCGGACTCTGCGGCCCATTGTGCCATCTGATAATTAATACCTGTTGAACTGTAATAAATAACTGCAAATTTTACCATAAATATTCTCCTTTCGTATATGTGGCTATCATAGTTTCCGTATTATAATTTCCATATCTTCAGGATTATTTTGATTTTCCCTGTTTTGCGACCTGTTCCATCTGGGCCTTTATTATATCCTGATCTCCTAAATAGTATTTTTGCCTGACGTTAAAACCGGAATCAAATTCATACACCAATGGAATTCCGGTCGGAATATTAACATCTATTATTTCTTCCTCTGAGAGCCTGTCAAAATATTTCACAAGAGAACGGATTGAATTACCGTGAGCTGCAATAAGGACTCTTTTTTCATTCAGCATGTCCGGCCTGATGTTGTCATTAAAGTAAGGTATAACTCTTTCTATGGTATCTTTAAGGCTTTCGCATAATGGAAGCAACTCCTTATTAATTTCTCTGTACTGCAGCTGGTTTTGAGGATTCTGCTCATCTTCGGCCGAAAGTTTTGGCGGACGGATATCAAAGGAACGCCGCCATATTTTAACCTGTTCTTCTCCGTATTTTTTGGCGGTTTCCGATTTGTTAAGACCTTGAAGGGCTCCATAATGTCTTTCATTCAGCTGCCAGGATTTAATTACCGGCAGCCAGGCCCTGTCCATTTCATCCAAGACATAATTTAAAGTATGTATTGCTCTTCTTAAATAAGAAGTGTAGCAGACATCAAAATCAAAGCCGTTTTCTTTAAGAAGCTTTCCGGCTTCTGTTGCTTCTTCCTTACCCTTTTGGGATAGGTTTACATCTTTCCAGCCGGTAAACAGGTTCAATTTATTCCATTCACTTTCACCATGTCTTATTATAACTAATTTCATGCTAGAACCTCCTTTATATAGTATATCTTTATTTCTTATATTCTTATATCTTTATTCTACTTCTTTTATTTGCAAATAACAAGAAGAGATGGAATAAAAATCAGGACAAACACAGGAAGGAAGATTCTGTAGAAATTCCTTCCTGTGTTTATTCCGGGATAATCATGGAAATAAGGGTGTTTATTGCCGGTTTATAAGATTAATGTATATACTGTTTGCAGTAACATATATATAAATAAGACAGTATACGTAAAAAGGTGCAATTATAGATGAAACCGGAGGACAGAATAAATATAATCAGTAATGATTATGCGGATCTTCTAATTGAATATGGCGTAGAAAACCCGTTGTTTCAAGAATTTGAGAATGATACGACTATTGTAGTTGACGACAGGTATGCCGTTGTCTATTTCCGGGTTGAAAGAATAACCCAAAGATTGCGGTATGAAATCGGATATTCGGTAATTCCTAAGTTATTTGGTTTAGTTGATACGGCTAATCTGGAAACGATGGGCGTTACAAGAGTTCAGAACACCCCTTATTTATCTTTAAAAGGACAGGGAGTTTTATTAGGCTTTGTCGATACAGGAATTGAATATACAAATCCGGTTTTTCTTAAAGCAGACAATACAACAAGAATAATTTCTATATGGGATCAGTCAATTGAAAATATGGAGGCCTCTCCGGATATATTTTATTATGGAACAGAGTATACGGCTGAACAGATTAATCAGGCCCTTCGAAATGAGGATCCTTTGTCCGTTGTTCCGAGTACGGACGAAATCGGGCATGGTACTATGATGGCGGGTTTAGCCGGCGGGTCGATGTCAGAAGCGGAAGACTTTGTTGGTGTCGCACCTTTGACAGAGTATGTCATTGTAAAATTAAAACCTGCAAAATCTAATTTAAAGGAGTACTTTTCGGTACCGGAGCAAACAGTATGTTATCAGGAAAATGATATTATGTTTGGT
>JAATEU010000233.1 GCA_015655565.1 Clostridiales bacterium | reverse complement strand
GAGTTTTGCATGGATAAATATACTTGGACGTAATGGAATTATAAACTCACTGTTAATGAATACCGGAATGATAGAAAAACCGTTAACAATGCTCTATACTGAATTTGCGATTATAGTGGGAAGTGTGTATCTGTTTCTTCCCCTTATGATTATTACGGTTGCCGGGACAATGGAGAATATTGAGGATGATCTGATGGAGGCGGCGGAAAGCCTTGGGGCGAACCGCTTGCGGGCATTTATTAAGGTGGTATTTCCAATGAGTATTCCGGGAATTATTGTAGGAAGTGTCTTAGTATTTACAGGTACCTTGACGGCCTATACGACTCCGCAGCTGCTGGGAGGAAACAGTAACCTTGTATTGGCAACTTTCATTTATCAAAAAGCAATGACACTGGGAGACTGGAAAGGTGCCGGAGTAATAGCAGCCGTCATGATAGTTACTACAATTATTGTGATTCAGATATTTAATGCAATCTCTGCCAAAATAGATAAACGAGGTGAAGAATATGCGTAAAAATAAAGTGCTGACGGTTTTTGTCTGTTGTGTTTTTGTATTTTTATTCCTTCCCCTGTTTATTATTGCAGTTACCGCCTTTGGCGGTGAAAGCACGATAACCTTTCCGATTAAAAGTGTTTCGGTTAAATGGTTTGCTAATGTATTTACATCAGGTTCCTTTATGAGTTCTTTAAAGACAAGCTTTCAGATAGCGCTGTTTGCAACAGTACTGGCTTTGCTGGTGGGAGTTCCTGCAGCTTATGCCTTAGCCAGGTATACAATAAAAGGGAAATCCATGATTCAATCTTTTTTCTTATCGCCGACGATTGTTCCCGGTATTGTATTAGGCTTCGCCCTATACCGGTTTATCGTTCTGGTATTGCGGATTCCGGTATTTTATGCACTGCTGTCAGGGCATTTTCTTGCAGTACTCCCCTATATAATCCGGGTCGTCGGTTCCAGCCTGGCTCAATTTGACTTTTCCATTGAAGAGGCAGCCTGGAGTTTGGGATGCGGAAAGGTTTCTGCTTTTTTTAAAGTAGTGCTGCCCAATATTACTTCCGGGGTTATGGCGGCATTTATGCTGGCTTTTATTAATTCCTTTAATAATATACCTATTTCCATGTTTTTAACAGGGCCGGGAGTAAGTACTTTTCCCACCCATTTAATGAATTATATCGAATATAATTATGACCCTAACGTATCGGCAGTTTCTGTTTTACTTATGGCAGGAACGATAGTAATCATGTTTGCGGTGGAAAAAACATTAGGAATTGCATCATTGGCAAAATAGGAGGATGTTACGTGGAGTTTTTATCTTTAAATAAAATTGATGTTACATATGATAAAAAGAAGACGATTTTAAAAGGTCTGGATTTAGAAATCAGGAAAGGCGAATTGGTTTCCTTATTAGGACCCAGCGGCTGTGGCAAAACCACAACTCTCAGGGTGATTGCAGGATTCATAGAACCTTCCGGAGGTGAATTTGTTTTAGATGGGAAAGATTATACTAAAATTCCGGTTCATAAAAGAAATTTTGGGATTGTTTTTCAAAGTTATGCGTTATTTCCTCATTTAAGTGTTTATGATAATGTGGCTTTTGGGCTTAAGCTTCAAAAACTAAAAAAAGAGGAAATAAAAAGAAAAGTTAAGGAAATATTGGAGATTTGTGATTTGAGGGAATTTGCAGGCTGTTTTCCAAAACAGATGTCCGGGGGACAAAGGCAGCGTGTAGCCCTTGCCAGAGCCTTGGTAATACAGCCCAAGTTATTATTACTGGATGAACCCCTTAGTAATTTAGATGCAAAACTCCGGGTTAATATGAGGGTAGAAATCAAACGCATACAAAAAAAACTGGGGATTACCATGGTTTTTGTAACCCACGACCAGGAAGAGTGTTTTTCAATTTCGGATAGAGTTGCAGTTATGAATAATGGGGTGATAGAACAATATGACACTCCGGAAAACATCTATTCAAAACCCAAAACAGAGTTTGTGGCAAGATTTATTGGATTTCATAATTTTATTGCTTTAAAAAAACAGTCTGCCTGTATTTTTACTACGGAACAGGGAGAAAAAATAAAGGTGGAACAGGAAACTGTGCTGGAGTCAGGTCTTGGGACAATCCGGCCGGAGGATATTCTCCTGGCGGATGAAACAATTACTGAAAATGTAATAAACGGAAAAATCGGGGTCCGGACATTCTTAGGCAAGTCCTATCAATACGAAGTGGATACATCACTGGGCAAGCTGGTAGTAAATGCCGTCGGGATATATGAAACAGGAAAACAGGTAAGACTGCAATTTCCGAAAAATAAAATTATTTTAGTTGAGAAATCTATGTAGTACCACAATGGTAATAGATAGAATTTAAAGAAAGAGAGGAAAGTGTGAAGAAAAAACATCTTCACACCGGAAGAACCT
>JAATEU010000213.1 GCA_015655565.1 Clostridiales bacterium | reverse complement strand
TTTTGCTTACATAAAACGTCTGACCCTCAAACAACAGTCAGCGGCTTTGAGGAAAGAAAAATAAGGAAGGTGCCATAAATTTCTTTTTTGTGAAATGCCAAGATAATATTGGCATTTTTTTATTGCGGACCGGCAAATGGGTTAATCATTATACTGGCTATAAGACTTTTTCAACATTAAAAAGTGAATTTACTACCAGCCAGCTCTGAGGGAAGAAATTCATAAGCTGCCAAATACCGTCACCATTTAAATTGTACTCCGGTATTAACCGGTATTTTGCGTTCATGCTTCTGGCGTCGTCAAACCATACCACATGTGCAACACCCTGTGCATCCGTATAGTAATAGAACGTAGCCTGTGCCTGCTCATCAAATTGAATGGTTACACCATATTCTACAGCCCTTTCTATGGCTTCCACATTACTGATATTTTCTGCCTGTGTCTGTTATCTTATAAAGGGTAAAGGCCAATCATAAGCATAATTAGGCATGCCCATTAATATTTTATCCGGATCAATTACGGATGAACCATATTCCAATACTCTTCTTACGCTGGCTAAAGGCGCTGTTGCCATAGGGGGGCCAAAGGTATATCCCCATTCATACGTCATTAATAAAACCAGGTCGGCAATCGCACCGATAGCAGGGTAGTCATGTGCCTGGTACAAAAGACCGGGCTGCTCCCCTGAGGTTTTTGGGGCCAGGGCCACCGTAACGATATAGCCCTCGGGTTCTAATGTGTTTTTTACACTGGTAATAAAATTAATAAACAATTCCCGGTCTTCCGGTAAAACATATTCAAAATCAATATCCAGACCGCTGTAATTCTTTGTCTGTATATTGGTTAATATATTTTCAATAAGCCGGTTTTGTCCTTCCGTATTTATAAACATTGCATGGGCGATTTCGTTGCTGAAGGCACCCTGTGCATCCATGGGAGCAAGTACCATCAGGGGGGCCACTCCATAATCCCGGGCTAATTGGATCAGTTCTTCATCATCAATTGGAATCAGCTCTCCCTCAGGAGTAAATCCGTAGTTAAACAGGGATAAATAAGTAAGAAATGGCAAGGTTTTTCTTAAAACCGTACGGTCAATGAAAGGATAAGCATATCCATTTGTTACAAGGTTCCCGAGTATTTCATCCCTTTGAAAACTAATCACAAGTAGTTCTCCGGGTACTAAGCCTTCCCTTTCGGCGATCCATGGATTATTCCTGAGTATCTGGTCAGGATCGACATTATAGGCCTGGGCAATTCCAAATAAGGTATCTCCTTCATCGACAGTATGGGTTACATCAGTATATAAAACCACAATACTTTGCCCGACAACTAAATTATCGGGATTTGGCAGTTCATTATCTGTTATCAATCTTTCCTGTGTCACACCGTATTGTTCCGCAATCGAACCAATAGTTTCTCCCGGCTGAACAACATGAATTATCATATAAACCTCGCATCCTCCAGTGATTAGTTAGAGTAAACATTTATAAATAATATATGCGGGTTAAAATGAGTTGTGTCTTTTTACCTGTTTTACCATAAAGTGAAATTTTTATGAAGTAAAGGTTTAAAAATTTGATTACTTCAGGTATTCATAATAAGTATCTTTTCCATGATTTTATGCAGGTTTGATAAAAGATTGGCAGCGTCAGCTGCTTCAAATTTAACAGAGCATATTAAATCCTGCGGAATCTCATAAGCCTTTGATTTTAATTCCTGGCCATCCTTTGTAAGTTTTATTACTACTTTCCGCTCGTCAGATACACTACGGATTCTTTTAATATACCCACTGGCTTCTAACTTTTTAAGCAGTGGTGTAAGGGTTCCGGAATCTAAATAGAGTTTTCTGCCTAAGTCTTTCACCGTAACTTCATCTTCCTCCCATAGGGCCAATAAGGTAATATACCCGGTATATGTCAACCCCAGCGGGTCAAGAAGCGGTTTATATTTTTTGATGATTTCTTTGGAACAGACATATAAGGCAAAACAAAGCTGATTATCCAGTTTTAAAGCTTCGTCTTTGGGGATATCAAAGAGTTTTGGAGTCTTGGGTTTCTTATCTATATAGTTGCTCATATAAAATAAATTTATCCTTTCTTAACTGAATTGGGAATAAATGATAAAATAATTGTATTGGATGCTAATATCCTGCGTATCATATTGTAACAGATGTTACAAGGTATTGGAAGGATTATTATTCTAATATATTTTATGCAATTTAATTGTAATAAATATTTTTCTGAAAGTCAAGAATAAGTATTGACAAAGGAATAATAATTGTGTACAATTAAATTGAAGACAAAATATATGTTGGGCATTGACATGTAATATTAAGAAAAGAATACATCTATCAGACCAGGAGGAAAATATATGAGCATTTATGATTTTAAAGTAAACGATATAAAGGAGCAGGAGATATCCTTGGATAAGTATAAGGGCCAGGTGATTTTAATTATTAATTCAGCTACGAAGTGCGGTTTTACACCTCAATATGATGAATTGCAGGATTTATATGAAAAATATAAGAATAGTGGATTTATTATATTGGATTTTCCATGTAATCAGTTTGGCAATCAGGCACCCGGCAGTAATGAAGAAATATTAAATTTTTGTGATGCTAAATTTGGAATCACTTTCCCCATGTTCTCTAAAATTGAAGTAAATGGTGAAAATGCACATCCGCTGTTTCGATATTTGGTAAAGGAAAAAGGATTTGCCGGTTTTGATAAAGAACATGAACTTACTCCTATATTAAAGAAAAAGCTGTCTGCTGAAGATGCCGATTATGAGAAAAAACCAGGCATAAAATGGAATTTTACTAAATTTTTAATTGACCGCAATGGAAAGGTGACAGAAAGATTTGAGCCGACAGAATCCATTTACGTGGTCGAAGAAAAAATAAAGGAATTAATTTAGTGTAAAGCGGTATTTAAAAGTTTGTTAAAGAATTATATATTAATAATAAATTTCATAAAAAATTAATTATTAGTTTATATAAATTAAATAAGTGTTAATTTTCTATAAAAACAGATTGACAAACTATAATTTGCCATCTATACTGAATAAATAAAGCAAAGGCGTTGTGGGACTAATACCCGCAACGCTTTTTTTATTTATTATATTGCAGGTTAAGGTTAGTTTGTATAGGCAATAAATTAGTATGGAAAGGAATTTTATATGTCTTAATGTGTAATTAAAAATAGGATAAAGAAAAAATTGTGTACGGAAAAACAACCAAATCAGACGTTTTTTTAATAGGAGGGAAAAAATTATGTTTTCATCAGTTAATACAATTTGGATCTTAATTGCAGCAGCACTTGTATTTTTTATGCAGGCGGGATTTGCAATGGTAGAAACAGGTTTTATAAGAGCCAAAAATGCCGGTAATATTATAATGAAAAATCTAATGGACTTTTGCCTTGGAATACCAATTTATTGGTTATTAGGTTTTGGAATTATGTTTGGTGGAAGCGGTGCTTTCATCGGTGGATTTGACCTGATGGTAAAAGGTGACTACTCATCGGTTCTGCCCTCCGGGGTTCCGTTAATGGCATTTTTAATTTTCCAGACTGTATTATGCGCTGCGGCGGCAACGATCGTTTCCGGTGCCATGGCGGAAAGAACAAAATTTTCTGCATATTGCATCTATAGTATAGTTATCAGTGCAGTTATCTATCCGGTATCCGGTCATTGGATATGGGGCGGCGGCTGGTTATCACAAATAGGATTTCATGATTTTGCAGGAGCGGCGGCAGTTCATTTGGTAGGTGGTACAGCCGCCTTAATCGGTGCGAAAATCTTAGGACCCCGTATCGGTAAGTACGATAAAAACGGGGTATCTAAAGCGATCCCCGGACACAGCCTGACACTTGGTGCCTTAGGTGTATTTATTTTATGGTTCTGCTGGTTTGGGTTTAATGGCGGCTCAACGTTATCCGCCACCGGTGATGATGTTTTAGTATCCATGGGTAATATCTTCGTAACAACCAATATGTCAGCGGCAGTTGCTTCAATAACTGTAATGTGCATTACCTGGCTCCGCTATAAAAAACCCGATGTATCCATGACGTTAAACGGCTCTCTTGCAGGTTTGGTAGCAATTACGGCCGGGTGTGATCTGGTAACACCTTTCAGTGCGGCAATTATCGGTATTATTGCAGGATTTGTTGTTGTATTCGGTATTGAATTTATTGATAAAAAGCTTAAAGTAGATGATCCGGTAGGTGTGATAGGTGTACACGGCTTATGCGGTGCTGCAGGTACTGTCCTGGCAGGATTATTTGCAGAAGAGGAGGGATTATTCTACGGTGGAGGAGCTTCTCTATTAATTGCACAAATCATTGGGGTTGTTGCCGTTGCTGCCTGGGTTGCGGTAACCATTACAATTACTTTCCTGATTATTAAACATACTATCGGTCTTAGAGTATCAAAATAAGAAGAAATTATGGGTCTTGATATAAAAGAACATGGATTAGCCAGTGCATATGCAGACTTTATGCCTACTGTGGATGTAATTTCAGAAATTAGCAAGACACCTGTCCCGCTCTCTTTTGAGAAAGCAATTCCTGTTTCAAAAATTGGTTATACCAATTCCAGTGCAGATGGCAGTAAGCTTACCAAGATTGTAATAATGGCAAAGCAAAATAAATTTGAAGCCTTGAAGCAGGCCATGAATTCCATTGGTGTAACAGGCATGACGGTAACCAATGTTCTTGGCTGCGGTATGCAAAAGGGAGCTACGGAATATTACCGTGGTATACCTTTGGAAATGAACTTATTACCCAAAGTAAAAGTTGAAATTGTAGTATGCAAAGTACCGGTTGATACCGTAATCGAAGAAGCGAAGAAGGTTCTTTATACCGGTAATATCGGTGATGGTAAGATATTTGTTTATGATGTTGAAAATGTAGTAAAGGTACGTACCGGAGAATCGGGCTGTACTGCACTCCAGGATGAAGAATAAACATGTTTTAAGGGTAAAATAAATGTTATTAAAAATAAAACGGACTTTTTCAATTTTATATGGAGTGGGTCTGTTTTTTATATAAACTGATAATTAAAGTATATTTATATTCCCGTTGGGAAATATAATTTTAAAATAATAAATTATCCTTTATTTATAACCAGATAAGTGGGTGGATACTTATTTTTCGCACCATGATTTGAGGCATATCCGAAACAGCGTTTCGGATATGCCATGGGAATTAAAATGAAAAATAGAAGAACATATTTTTCTTTGTCTGATTGGAAGCATTGCCGTATCTGCAGACAGATGCAGCATGCAATAGGAGTTAAGTTGAAAGAAATATTACCCATAAACTAACCCTGGATAAAGGTGAACATGCCTATGAAATTTTTGATAAAAAACAGGAAAACTGCATTAAGATGGTACTAAGACCTTAAAAGAAAATTAATAGTAAATATTGTGCAAAAATATTTCATATTGAGAAAAATTATTGACAAATCAGTGTATTGAATAATTATTATCAGAATGCTAGAATCTTACCTATAGAAATTGCATGCACTCTATTGACAGAGACGTCATTACTTAAAAAGTAATGACGTTTTTTTGCTTTATAGGAAATTGCGTCCTATAAAGTAAAAAACGCGCCGCTGAGGATGCACATGACGCGCTATAGGAAGTTTGTCACTGAAGTGACAGCGCGTCAGCGCCAGAGTCTGGCAAGCC
>JAATEU010000488.1 GCA_015655565.1 Clostridiales bacterium | reverse complement strand
CACAATATTATCATATCACAATAAAAAGATTTTGAACAGATTTCATACATTGTTTGTGCCGGAAGGTGAAGCCGACCGGCATGTCTGAAAGGTTGAAAGAAAATATAATATATGAAAGGAATGCCACAATTAATTCTTTCAACCTATTTATTTGTGGCAGTATCGCAAGCCTGCTTGCGATATGCAATGGGTATAATAATGAAAAAAGTAACAGCATTTTTACTTTGTATCCTAATGTGTCTTATGATGATACCAATACCAAATGCTGATGCAGCAAGCAGTTTTAAGGTACAGGTCTACAATCAGAATAAGGATACTGCAAACAATACTAATACGCTGGTTTGGGGAGTTGAACCTGATACAGCGAATGTAATCCCAACTGTGACCCCAACACCAACGATTAGTCCTCTAATTCCGGAGCTTGAGATTGCAGAATATGATGTTCCAGACAATAATGCAATGCAGTTTGTGGAGGATATGAAGCTAGGATGGAATTTGGGCAACGCTTTTGATGCTTATAACTGTGACTGGGTCACGGATGAACTGGAATATGAAGCTGCATGGTGCGGTGCATACACTACAAAGGAATTAATGGATACTCTAAAAGAAACGGGTTTTAAAACGATTCGTATTCCGGTTTCATGGCATGATCATGTAAGCGGTAATTCCTTTGAAATAAGTGAAGCATGGATGAATCGTGTTCAGGAAGTAGTGAATTATTGTATTGACAATGATATGTATGTAATTATAAATATGCATCATGATGTTGATACCGCCTATTATTATCCTAGCACAGAGTATTTAGAAAATTCGAGGCGTTATGTGAGTTATATCTGGACACAGATTGCTGAGAGGTTTGCAGAATATGATGAGCATCTGATTTTTGAAGGAATTAATGAACCGCGTCTTGTTGGACATACAATTGAATGGTGGATTGATTTAAATAATACAGAAGTGGTTGATTCTCTACTCTGCATCAATGAGTTGAATCAGGTATTTGTTGATACGGTACGTGCAACCGGTGGCAAAAATGCAAGCAGATATCTTATGTGTTCAGGCTATTGTGCATCTGCAGATGGGGCAACAAATACATACTTCAAATTGCCGACGGATATTTCTGGTAATAATAAGCTTATAATATCTGTTCATGCGTATACACCGTATAGTTTTGCACTGGATAAAACTGGTACGGGCTACTGGAGCGTTAATGACCAAACAAGCGTTAATAGCGTGAACGAATTTTTGGATATGTTATATAATAAGTATACCAGTCAAGGTATTCCGGTAGTGATTGGAGAATTTGGAGCATTAGATAAAAATGGTAATTTGCAATCAAGAGTAGAGTATGCTTCTTATTATATTGCGGCAGCCAGAGCACGGGGAATAAGGTGTCTATGGTGGGATAACAACGCTTTTACTGGCGAAGGTGAATTATTTGGATTGATTAACCGTTCAACATATGAATTTGAGTATCCGGAAATCGTGCAGGGTATGATGATATATGCAGGAGGAGATGAAACGAGTGATGAATCTTCGACGGTAAGCCCAAAGATTACGCCGCCCTAAGAAACAGCTGTAGTTCATAATACAATTAGATTCAAAAAATATACGATAGGAAAATAAAAGAACTGGTATAAAAATAATATTTAAAATATAATAGATCTGAATGAAAGATAGTGATAGGACTCCTCCTAGCACTATTTTTCGATTATTATTTACTAATATAACAGCCCTGACAATAAACTGTTTTTGCTAGGGCCTGGGGCAAATGCATGGCTGGAAGAAGTAAAAGATGTTTTAAGCAGTATATTAAATGAAAATTAAATGGGTTGCGGAGGAATAATATGTATGATATGATAATTAACAATGTTCACAAACAAACTCCCTTAGTTCATTGTATCACTAATGCTGTTACTATGAACGATTGCGCTAATATATTGCTGGCCTGTGGAGCTTCTCCAATCATGGCCGATGATATAAGGGAGGTAGAGGAAATAACAGCCATCTGTTCTGCATTGTATTTAAACATTGGGACGCTGAACTCCCAAACGGTTGATGCAATGATGTTGGCTGGCAAAAAATCAAATGAGTTAGGGCATCCTATTGTCTTTGATCCGGTTGGAGCTGGCGCTTCATCGTTAAGGACGTCTGTTACCCTGGAGCTCATCGAAAATGTCAAGTGCTCAGTCATACGAGGAAATGTTTCTGAAATTAAGTCAATTACAAAAGGCGTTGGAGCCGCCACAAAGGGAGTAGATGTGGGGCAAGAGGACATAGTAACGGAAAACGAAATTGCAGATACTGTCATTTTAGCCCAAGATTTAAGCAAAAGAACAGGTGCTGTGATTGCGGTAACAGGCGAAATTGATATTGTAGCCGATAGCCAATCAGCCTACACCATCAGAAATGGTCATGTGCTAATGAAAAAGGTTACAGGAACGGGATGTATGCTTACCGCAATCATAGCGGCATTTTGTGGTGCCAATCCCAATCAACTGCTGAATGCGACGGCAACGGCGGTATGTGCTATGGATATATGCGGTGAACTTGCTTATAAAAAGATGCTTGATAATTGTGCCGGCACTTCCAGTTTCAGAAATTATATTATTGATGAGATGAGTAATATAAGCCCCTCAACTTTATCGAAATATGCGAAGCTGGCCAATGAATAAGAATGAGAATTGAAACTGGCTGCTTGAAACAGAGAAGAATATATCTTTTCTTTATGTCTGCTGGTTACGGATGAAGAAGCAACTATCTATCATGATATGTTATTAGTGCACTTAACGGTAAAAACTAAATATTATCTATTATTTGCGGGGGGACTACTTGTAGTTGAGAAGGTTGAAACCTGACCCTTTGAACCTGTTGGTTAATACCAACGCAGGGAAGCAATCATTTATGTCATTTGTATATGGTTTGAGTGCTTTCCTTAATTGGAAAGTGCTTTTTTTGATTTATAAAAAGCTGTGTCTTATAAAGTGAAAAACGCGACCCTGAGGATGCGTTTGACGCGTTAGAGGAAGATTGTCACTGAAGTGACAGCGCGTCAGCGCCAGAGTCTTTTTTCTGTAATAGGAAATTCCGCAGATAAAAAATCTGTAAATATTATTTATGAAAAGATAATATATGTAAGTAATAATATAAAACAAGTGTATATGTTCAAAATCAGGACGTTATATATATTAATTATAAGAAAGAGAGAGTTTTTATGAAAAAAGTATTGAGTATCGCAGGATCTGACTGCAGTGGAGGTGCTGGCATTCAAGCTGATTTAAAAACATTTTCGGCACATGGTGTTTTTGGTATGAGTGTCATCGTTTCTGTTGTGGCCGAAAATACAAGCAGAGTAATCGACACGCAGGATATTACACCGGATATGATTAGAAAACAGATT
>JAATEU010000453.1 GCA_015655565.1 Clostridiales bacterium | reverse complement strand
TTATGGCAATAGGGGATTACATGTTTGCCAAAATCACAGCCTTTTTGTCCTGATAAAGTAATTAATGCTTCTTTAAGTACTTTCCAGGTAAAAATGTAAATCCCCATGGATGCCAGATTGCTTCTTGGGTGTTGAGGTTTTTCCTCAAACTCTGAAATTCTCTTTTGGTCATTGGTAATGACTACTCCAAAACGGCCGGCCTCTTCTATCGGTACCGGAATGACAGCCAGGGTAATATCGGCATTATGCAGCTTATGAAAGTCTAACATTGCTTCATAATCCATTTTATAAATATGGTCTCCGCCCAGGATCAACACATATTCGGGATTATAATACTCCATATACTCCAGGTTTTGATAAATTGCATTGGCAGTTCCGGTATACCATTCGCTGCTGTTACTTTTTTCATGCGGAGGCAGAATGGATACTCCACCGATATTCCTGTCCAAATCCCAGGGAATACCTATTCCGATATGCGTATTTAACCTTAAGGGCTGATATTGAGTCAATACGCCTACCGTATCTACACCTGAATTAATACAATTGCTAAGGGGAAAATCGATGATTCTGTATTTTCCGCCAAATGCCACGGCAGGCTTTGCAACATTAGAGGTTAATACTCCCAGTCTTGAACCTTGTCCACCTGCAAGAAGCATAGCAATCATTTCTTTTTTAATCACGCAGCCACCTCCTGTTGTTTAATTTGACACCATTATACCATTCTTTTACATAAATGTGAATGAATTTTACAAATATTTTTACATTAAATATTCTTTTTTTAGCATTATACCCAATCAGCCGCTTTATTACTGGATTCTAAATGATTTCTTAAATATCCGGTCCCTCCGAAAAAGGCTGCAGGATAAGCCTGTGAAAAGAATTTACGGTATTGTATGACTAAAGTCAAGCTGCATTAATTTAAATTTTTCATATCTTGTTGGTATGCCGAAATTTTTAATTGTATTTTCTAGGGAAATGATTATAATAACTTATAGGTAACAATAATAAAAATAAAAACGGAAATACACCTATCCGCAGGTTCTCCCAAGGGAGGGTACAGCTGCCTTATTCATATGAGGTTAAACTATTTTGCTGATAGTAAATACAAAATAATCAATAAAGATAGGAAGTGCAATTTATGTATCATATCAATTTTAGCAATCCCATTAAAGTACATTTTATAGGTATTGGCGGTATCAGCATGAGCGGCCTTGCTGAACTTTTACATACGATAGGTTTTACCGTAACCGGTTCCGATGCAAAAAAAAGTAAAATAACCGAACATTTAGAAGATTTAGGTATTACCGTTTTATACGGTCAAAGAGCTTCTAATATTACTCCCGGCCTGGAGCTGGTTGTCTATACCACGGCCGTAAAGGAAACAAACACAGAATATCAGGCAGTTATCCGGGCAGGAATACCGGTTATGGATCGGGCTGAGTTATTAGGACAGGTGATGTCAAATTACACGGATGCCATTGCCATATCCGGAACCCACGGAAAAACCACTACAACCTCCATGCTTTCCCTGATTTTATTGGAAGCAGATTTGGATCCTACTATTTCCGTGGGAGGTATTTTAGATAATATTAACGGCAACATCCGCATTGGCCGCTCGGAACACTTTATTACGGAAGCCTGTGAATATACCAATAGTTTTTTAAAATTTAATCCCACAAAAAGCGTTATCTTAAATGTAGAGGCAGAACATCTGGATTTCTTTAAGGATTTAGATGATATCCGCCACTCCTTCCGCATGTTTGCGGAACGTCTTCCTAAAAACGGCCTGTTGGTCATCAATGGAGATATTGAACAGGTATCTTACTTTACAACGGAGCTGCCCTGCACCTTTATGACTTACAGTATTGATGCCTTAAAAGAACCCGTTCCGGGTACAGCCGCCCACTACACCGCAGCAAATATCGAACATGATGCCGTTGGTCATGGCCATTATGATTTAATGGAAAACGGCAGGCTTTTAACACATATTAAATTAAATGTTATCGGTATCCATAATGTATCCAATTCCCTTCCTGCCATTGCTTTAGCAAGAAGCCTGAACATATCCCTGGAGATTATTAAGAAGGCTTTATCCTCCTTTACCGGAACAGAACGCCGCTTCCAATATAAAGGTGAAATAGGCGGTGTTACCATTATCGATGATTACGCACATCATCCCACTGAAGTGGTTGCTACCTTAACAGCAGCGAAAAATTACCCTCATAAAACTACCTGGTGTGTTTTTCAGCCCCATACCTATACCAGGACCAAAGCTTTCTTAAAAGAATTTGCTGCCGCTCTGACCCTTGCAGATAAAATTGTACTGACAGATATTTATGCAGCCAGGGAAACCAATCCGGGAGATATCTCCTCAAAGGATCTTCAGGCGGAACTAACAAAAATTGGTAAAGATGCATACTATCTTGAAAGTTTTGATGATATTGAGAATTTTTTATTGCAAAATTGTACTAACGGTGACCTGTTGATAACTATGGGCGCCGGAGACGTTGTAACCATAGGAGAAGCACTCTTAGGTATATAGTTATCCACATTATCCACAACCTTATCAACAATTTACCTGTGATAAGGCTGTGGTTTTTTAGTTCACATAATAATTTTCTACAATTATAGTAAGATTACGTAAGAATAATTG
>JAATEU010000407.1 GCA_015655565.1 Clostridiales bacterium | reverse complement strand
TGTTATTCATCCGGTACGGTTCGTTTGATAATTCTGTATTTATAAATAAATACGAATTATCCAATGAAATTTTTATTAGAATTTTCAGGGTTGTTTTACTGTTCAGTTATCAAGGTGCTATATCCTGTAAATACAGGCTTTTTACTGCCACGCAGGATATTTTTTTCGAAAAAATTCATACCTTTTAACGCGTCAGCAAAATGAATTATATCACCGTAGGTTAATGATGTCAACCCTTTTTTTATATCTTTTTATTACTTTTTTAATCAAAAAATTTTAAATTAGAGGTGACTATACCATCCAAAAAAGGAAATACAGCAAAAATGAAAGAGCTCTTTCAGGATAAGTTGCAGGCATTCCAGGAAGAAATGGTGACAATGTACTGCAAGCAGGAAAAAATTCGTTATTACTGCCTTAACCTTCCGGCAGTTATTTGAATTTATCAAAACCATCAGACGATGCAACAATCTATGAACCTTTAACTTACGATCAATTGGCAGGTAAGCCTGCAAAAGATAGTAATATGTCAGTAGCCGAAGCTAAAAAAATTCTTGGTGAACCGAAAACTGGCACACACAAGGAATAAATTCGATAAATGCAGCTCCTTCATCGCATGCAACTTATAGGACTTTAGGAATAACAGTAACCGTTAATTCTTCATATAAAGTCGTAATATCATACTATTGTGAAACGAGTGAGACTGAACAGTACATGGGAATATTTAAAATACTTTATACTACATTAATGAGAAGTTATAATGGTATAAGTAAACAATTTTCAGGAAATTTACAAATTTAGAAACTGCATATAGAATTTATTATTCCATAAGTGAAGATTTCTACAATAATGGTACCACAACTGGTGCTTTCAATAATTTGATACCTGGTACAAAAAACAAAGGATATCTTCTGATATCCCTTGTCCCATATTCTCTGTACGCATTCAATTATATTTGTTTCGTTACTTTTATTGATAGTCCAAATGATAGTTTAATTATTTATAGTCAAAAAAATTATCTTTTATCAACGGTTCATTTCACTTTGATACCCAGTACCTTTATGCCCTTCCATTATTCTGTCAATTTCCTTTTTATCGGTGGATGGCAGATCACCTAATACCGTATTTTTAACAGCACAGGCAGCATTGCCATATTCCAGGGCCTTCTGACAATCCTGATAAGCCAGGAGGCCAAATAGTACACCGGATACATAGGCGTCCCCGCTACCAATACGATCCACTACTTCTATATTTTCATAAGGTGCTTCTTTGTAAAATTTATCTTCTTCTGCACAATAGATGGTTGAACCGAAGGTATGCTTCTTAGGGCTGATAATTTTCCTTTCCGTAGAAGCCAATATACCAATATTATATTCCTCTGCAAAGGATTTTAAAATCTCTGTTAATTCACCGGTTTTACCAAAGGTACGGCGGGAGGTTTCTTCTGATATAAATAATATATCAACATAAGGCAATATCCGTTCAATGTATTTTTTAGCATCGGTTTCACTCCACAGATTGGCACGGAAATTCACATCAAAGGAAATAACGGCTCCCGCTGCTTTAAATCCCCGTATTAATGTTTCCGCCGTCCCACGTGTTTGTTCCGAAAGCGCTAAAGAAATACCGCTGGTATGAAATAATCTGACACTATGATAGATGTTCTCCGGAATGTCCTCCGGTTTAATAGTATTTACGGAAGCATTTTTTCTATCATATACAACAGTAGGTTTTCTTGGGTATACACCATGTTCATAATAATAGATACCTAATCTTGCTTCAGGACTATCGTCATAAATTAACCAGTCATCACTTACGCCGCAAAAACGGATATTATTTTTAATATAAGTACCTAACTCATTTTTGGGAAGCTTGGATATGATTCCTGTACGCAGCCCCATTAACGATATACCGGATACCACATTAAGTTCTGCACCGCCAGCTCTTTTTTCAAAAACAGCACCGGTAATCATTCTCTCATTTACAGGAGACGATAATCTTAACAATATTTCTCCAAAGGCAAGTGCATCA
>JAATEU010000331.1 GCA_015655565.1 Clostridiales bacterium | reverse complement strand
TTTAATTTTAACAGAACGCTGGAAGAGATCACCAAGGTCATCATATAGCAGGGGCTGAAGTCAACTTACTGCAACCATAGCGCGGCCGCCAAAAGACTGGGTATAAGCCGTACTACTCTTTGGAGGTATCTAAATCGTTAGACCGGAATTCCCTTCCCCGCCGATAGTTAATTCTTTCATTGTCCGGGCTTGTCTTATCCATTTGATTTACACCTCTTTGCAGTGAAATTGCAGTTGAAACTTATTTAAACATACAGATATTTCATAAATATTTGTTCTAATCGTTGCATACAGATTTACTTATTATAATTCATTATAAAGTCTGCATCTGTTCAAACAACGATAGCTGTTCAAATAAATCTTTTGTAATTGCCCAGATAATGCAACTGCTGTTCATAAAGTATTTAAAGCCTGTATATTCTATCTTCCGGTTTGTAATAAAACACAGTATTTTAAAGAGATTATCAAGCTCAATTACTCCATATTTTGAAAGCAGATACTCTGTAATCTTCTGAAGCTCCTTATTCTGAGCAATAGTTTTATTGCTCCTTGTCTCTGTCATATATGGTTTATAAGTGTCTCCTACCTCTTTAGAAATTTCCATCATAAAACCATAATCGTCCTCATTCAAGCCGGTAAACTATTCTAAAGTAATCCGTTCACTTCGTTTATTAATTCTTTCAGATGGTTACATGCACTTAACAAATCAATACCGGCAAAAGAAAAAATAGTATCCACTCTGTTTTTGTAATTATCAGGATGAATATTAAATGTATCAATCATCTTCACGGCTTTTTTCTCATTGATGCAGTATTGTTCATTTAATGCAAAGAGCACCTGATTAAGTGCAGACCACGCGAACCCGCTGACCGGGCTTGTCTTTTGCGCTGATTGTGGCGGGAAGCTGTATAACCACCGACAGCCGTACCCCACAACCCAAATCAACAAAAAAGGCTATGTATGCAACCGACCGCCCAAAGATATTTACACCTGTTCCACCTACAACCTCACGGGCAGACGCTACGACAGGCAATGCACTTCTCATAATATCAGAACGGCGGTATTGCGGGAATTGGTATTGGACGCTATCCAATCGGTGAGCGGCTTTGTGAAAACCAATGAAGCGGAGTTTGTAAGGCAAGTCCGCGAAACCTCGGCGGTACGGCAGGACGAAACGGCGAAATCCCATAAACGGAGAATCGCCAAAGAGCAAAAGCGGATTGCCGAACTCAATACCCTGGTACGCAGGATTTACGAGGACAACGTAAGCGGCAAGCTAACCGACAAACACTTTGAACTATTATCGCAGGAATACGAGCAGGAGCAGACGGAACTGGAGCAATCCATAGCGCGGTTGCAGGCCGAACTTGTCCGCTTTCACGCCGACAGCGCGAAAGCGGACAAGTTTATTGAGTTGGTAAAAAGGCACACGGATTTTTCTGAGCTGACCCCGCAGATGATAGCGGAATACATTAAAAAAATCGTGGTGCATGAAGCGGACAAGTCAAGCGGGGAACGCCATCAGCAGGTAGATATTTAATTAAACTTTATCGGCAGGTTTGAAGTACCCGCGCCCGAACCCACCGCCGAAGAAATCGCCGCAGAGGAAAAGGCGCGGCGCAAACGGGAACAGCGGCGCGAAGCGCAACGGCGATATGCCGCCAAGCAAAAGCAGAAAGAGCAGGAACAGGAAGAAGCGGCGCGGTAGAAAAGCACGTAAACCAAATATTGACTGCGAAAAGCGTCTTATGCAACAGCAAAAGGAGCAGGAGCGCAAGGACAGGACGAAACGCCTTTGCAAGCGGGCGGGGCTTCTGGAAAGCCTGTTGCCCGGCACCATACCCCTGACGGACGAGCAATTCAAAGCCTTTCTTGAAAAGACCCTTATCACCGAACACAGCCGCCATATACTCACCGAAATCCAAGCGGAGCCTATCCATCCTATCCCATCCCAATCCACAGCAAAATATCTCAAGAGCGTATTGAACGGACGCGATAAAATTCCGCTTCACACGTGGAAAGCAGAAACCGCGCAGCTAACCGATGAAAAAGATAACCTCTATCAGCAGTATTACGCACTCAAAGAGGAAGTCAAAGAGGTTGAAGTTATACGGCGCAATGTGGAATCGGTAGCGCGCGGTAACGAGCTGAAAGTGAAAACCAGACCGACACATGACGCGGAGCTGTAGGCAACTCCCATCATCAAGGACGGGCGCAAATTGCGCCCGTCCCGGTTGTTTTCGCTATTCACGTAAGATTTTTTCCTTTTTTAATTTGCGTTTTTTGAGAAATATATGAATAAATCCATATCCAATCAATACCCCAATAGCCAAACACAAAATACCTGTTATAAGACTAAATAATCTTCCCGATGAAAACCAATAGCTAATTTGATTTACACCATTGAACAAATTCAATCCCGAGAGAATGCCCACAAGCAAAAGTATCCTGTTAAGATGTGCAATACGTGAATCAATATCTGAGAAAAGGTTAAACCCGTTTCCCCCTGCTCTTTTTCGGAAATATACCCAACGCATCAGTGAGCCTATCTGTTCGGCTCCAGTGTCCTCTATAAATCTGATGTATTGCACACTCTCAGTATGATTTGGGGAATTATCAAGCAGTTCCAAACGGTACACATATTCACCAGGGAGTCCTTCTTCAAAAACATACTTGCTAAAACCGACGTCACAAAGCTGCAATCCTTTTGCCGACATATCATTAAGCCATTTTTCTTCTTTATCAAAATCCCATACCCAAAAACGCTTCCGAATCGTTTTCCTCATTTTTCTACCCCCTTAATAATCAGTTCACCATTTGCCAAAAGCTCTCGCAAACGAAGCAGTTCATTTCCGGCAATTTCCTTACCCAATGCGGTGATTTCGTATTCTTTTTTCCTGCTGTTTTTCTCGCCGGGCAGGGCGCTAATCCATCCCTTTTCAAGCATTGTGCTGATTGCCCCGTACAATGTTCCCGCAGCAAGTTTCACTCTGCCAGCAGATAAATCTTCTACCTTCTGCATTATACCATATCCGTGCAGGGGCGAGTACAGTGAGAGCAGGGTATAATAGACCGCTTCGGTTAATGCAATATTTTCAGTCGACATTTATATCGTCCTCCGTTATTTCATTTATCGTTATAACTAACACCGATATATTATATTATAACGGCTCCCGATATATTTGTCAATCCTTTTTTTGCCGCCAGCAAGACACTTGCAAACAATACAAAACACGAA
This sequence comes from Clostridiales bacterium, assembly GCA_015655565.1. Taxonomy (GTDB): domain Bacteria; phylum Bacillota; class Clostridia; order Lachnospirales; family Lachnospiraceae; genus Anaerocolumna. The sequence continues at coordinate 1,572 of JAATEU010000331.1, read as the reverse complement.
AAATGACATCCCATCTCGCAAGACAAAAACAAATCAATTCATGCCTTGTCTTTTTTTGCCCAAATATCAAAACACCCCTTGACAATCTCCGTTCTGGAGGATAAATATTTTTCAACTGATCTTCTTCTGCAACAGGACTATGGAATCCACATGCGTTGAGGATACAAAAAAGATGCCGTTTAAAGGGTGGGCCTTGGCGTTCTAATATAGTAATTGATATTAAGTCATTCTCTATCTGCCACTATAAATTTCTGAAATAAGAACCAGACCTTAACTATTCTTCCCGTATAAACTCTACCTCAGGAAATACTACCATAATCTCCTCATCAGTATCTTCCTGCCGCCAGTACAGTACATGGTTCACCTTGGCTTTTAACAGATAATATCCCCTGGCTTGCTGTGTCTTAACCTCATTCTTGAATTTACCAGAGAATATCAAAACCCGGTTACCATACTGATCATAGCATCCTTCACCATCCACCTTTAGTTCATCACCGCTTATCAGCTTCGATATTACACCTTGGGTTTTATAGAAATAGGATAAATATACATCTTTATAACCTAACTGCATGATGATCAAATTGGAGGCTTCATAAATATAATTATTCGTTTCATATTCCAAATTCTCTACAATCCCATAGCTGGAATCTCTCTGATTATCCATACAATCCCCATTATAATGAATCGTCAGGCTTTTCTTAGCGGGGGTCATTCCCACATACAACTGGCGCTTTGCTTCCTCAGTACCTAGGTAAAAATCACTCAATATAATAATAAGATGATCAAATTCCCGCCCTTTGGATTTATGGATAGTTGCTGCACAGACAGCCTCCTGCTTTCCATGATAGAAATCTTCTTCAACCGATTCCCGAAGGAACACCGGCAGATCGGATACGTATTTATATTTATTGTTCGTTTCTTCAAAATCCTTAAGCATCTGTTCACAGACCGAAAAGTTCGTGCTGCCTGCATACCTGGCTTTCAATTTATTTTTAGCTCTTCCCCATACCTCGTCCTGTATAATATAGGTATCTTTCGTTAAGTCCAGTTCTTCCAGAAAATAACGGACTTCCGCCAGGTTATAGAGTTCATAACGCTCATTACTTTGAATCAACTTAGCCCTGATACCGTTTCTTTGAAGCAATCCGGTTACTTGGAGAGCCTCTTCATTGGTTTTCACTAAAATACAGGTAGAACCATAGATGCCTTCCATTAGAAGCTTATTAACAACCGGTACAATCAGATGCCTGCTTTGGTAATGTATCAGCTTTATACTTCCATTATCTCCCTGTACCGACATAATCGGAGCATTCTTCATACGGTTCTTTAAGGTTTCTGCAAAGATATTGGTAAACTTAACAAGGTTAGCTTTGCTCCTATAATTTTGAAATTTGTAAGGAAACCGACGTTTCGAAATTTATCCCATTTACAGCTTGGTTGTATCTAAAAATAAAATTTGTCGTAATGCAGGGATCTTTACTGCTTCAGTGCAGCCTCTGTATTCACATAATCCGGTACATTCAAATTGTGGATGCTGCTCATATAATCCAGAAACAAGCCTGTGGCATGATT
>JAATEU010000404.1 GCA_015655565.1 Clostridiales bacterium | reverse complement strand
TGTACACCTAAAGGGATACTTCTTTCATCATAAGTATGGCTTGGTCTTACAATCGTAACCGGGAAACCATTTTCCCGATACATTTTCATTAAAAAATCTTCACATGCTATTTTATTACGGGAATACTCCCAATTTGGATTGGATAAAGGCGTACCTTCCGAAATGCGGTAATCGGATAAAGGAGTCTGATAAGCGGAAGCGGAACTGATAAAGATAAACTGCTTCGTTTTACTGTTAAATAAACGATAATCCCTTTCCAACTGCGCCGGAACAAAGGCAATAAAGTCAGCAACCACATCAAAATCCAAATCGGAAATTAATTTGGCTGCGAGAATCTCATCATTGATATCTGCTTTAATCTCCTTTACCCCGGAAGACAATATCTGGTTCCTGTTACCACGGTTTAATAAATAAAGTTCATCGCCTCTCTCTGCTAATTCCTTGGAAACAGCTGCACTTATAGTACCTGTTCCACCAATAAATAAAATCTTCATCCGACTCTCCATTCTGCCTATTTTCTCAGGCGTTTTTTAATTTATCAATACGTTTCAAAACTATAATATCATAATAATAATATTACCGTAATAATTGAACCTCAACCCATCACGGATTTTTTTCTTTTGCTGTATCAATGTTTAGTAAAGCTTCTTTCCAAATTTCCTGTAATTCATAATAAACTCCTTTCAAGTCATCTCAAAATCCGGTTTACCGTTTATTTATTTGCCCGTATATTCTGCTTTATCCAATAAATCCCCGCATACTGCAAAAACAAATATGGTCATTACAATACAGCAGAAGGTAAAAGGCAGCGTTCCCAGAAAGGTGAAGGCTTTCGGTAATAAAAGAATGGCTGCTATACTGGTTCCGATTCCGGGTGCCATTACGGCCATAAATAAAGTCAGGCCTAACATAGCGGATATGAATTTATTGGGCTGCCCACCAAAAATTCTCTGGCATAACAGGGTATAGCTGACGAAAATTGCACCGGAGGACGCATAGGCAAGCGCTAAAAACAGGTTCAGTAAGGGTGAAGTCTTACTGAAGATACAAACAAAGGTAAATATAATAATTGCATCAAAACATGGCTTGATTAATGTAGTCATGGAAGCTGCTATTACTTTTTTAATGGATTTTTCAGGGATCATATAAATGTAAGGTTTTGTGAGTTCCTCGGAAAGTTTACCCAATATGGTTATGAAAAATTGTATATAAACCAGTATCCCTAGAACAATATAGACCGAAAATTCCGAATTAATTAAATAACAGGCAAATCCTGCCGATCCTGCCGCTAATATGGAATAGGTATCCAGAAATACAAATCTGCCGGTTCTTTTCTTTTCTAATAAATGCTTGTAAAATATAGCACTGTATCCTTTACCGCCTTGCAGCCCGGTCTGTTCTTCCTTTATCTTAACCTTTTTTATAACCGTAACTTTTTTTCCATCCTTGACATCCTGCAATTTGTTATAGGCTACTTCAGTACTGTTTAGGACATCCTCATAATAATCTGCGTCGCCCGAAGTAAAAAGAGATATGATAACAATACTGCTTAAAAAGAATAACAGCAAAGCAATTACGACATAAAGTACATTTCCTTCAACGGAAGCACTTATAAACATAACGGCCCAGCCCATAACCGGCATAAAATGAAACGGTTTGTAATTCATCAAATTTAATACTGCCTCCAGTATAGTGCCTCCATTTCTTATATATTGAAGGTAGACCGCCAGGGCGGTTACGGCAAACAGTCCATAAAAAATAAGCTTAACCAGCCTTTTCCTTTCAGGTCTGCCACTGGAAAAGATATATATGCCAATCGACAGTAACTGGCAGAAGAATATAATAATGGCATAGATAAAAAATAAATTAAAAATGGTGCCAACACCCAGCCCAAAACTATTTTTAATCGTACCTACCTGATATAAAATAAAGACGGCACTTAAGAAGGTTGTAGCCATCTGCTTAATCAAACCATACAATAAAATTTTCCTGGAGGATATGGGGGCAACAAAAAGCAGCCCCACATCTGCCATGGAAAACAAGGTGGAACCCGTGGATAACCCGGTAGATACAAAGGAGAATAAAAACAGTATACTGATTCCCGTAAGGATTGCATATAAAATACGTATATCTCCATAGGATTTAACAGTCTGTACTTCCTCGTCCGACAGAGCGGAAATAATAATCATAGCTATAATTCCTGCCACGATGCATCCATATAGTATCAAATATGCAGGTTTCTTCCTGATACTTAATACTCTGTTTTTTAAAGTTGTCAATAAGAGGTATCCTAATGCTTTCATGATTTCACCTCTTCTGCTGCATTTTTATTACTTTCCGTAATCTCAAAAAACAGCTTTTCCAAATCCTCTCCGGTTCCTATGATTTCTTCACGGGATCGTGAAGCCGCTATCTTCCCGTTCACCATAATATTTGTACTGTCCCAGAATTCGGAAACACTGTCAAGCATATGAGTGCTTAACAGTATGGCAGTGCCTTCCTGTTTGTATTCCACCAACATAGTTTTTAATTCTTTAATGGCATGAGGATCCAATCCTACCAATGGCTCATCGAATAAGAGTACCTTAGGGTTCGGCAATAATCCACAGCAGATGCTGATTTTCTGCTGCATACCCTTGGATAATTCATTTCCCAGTTTATTCTTTTTATCCTCCAGTTCAAAACGTCTGAATAAATTCTCTGCCCTGTCCTTCCAATTCTCCAGGGAATAAGCTCTTGCAATAAATTCAACGTGTTCCCAGATGGTTAACATATCATAAAGCGCGGGAATTTCCGGTATATAACCTAGATTTCTTTTCGCCTCCAGGGATTTATTTTTCTTACCGCAGATTAAGATTTCACCCTGAAATCTTAACAATCCGGCAATACTTTTAATAATTGTTGACTTTCCTGCACCGTTTGGTCCGACCAGAATTGATATTTCACCCGGACGTACCGTAAAATCTAATGAATCATTTGCTAAAAACTTTCCATACTTTTTTGTAACATTTTTTACCTCTATCATACGCACTCCTTTTGCAGCAGAATTCAATCCTGCCTTAGAGCGTGTTTGAAAAATCAACACGGCACAAGCATTTTTCAAACACGCTTTAGTGAAATATTATATTACGAAAAATGAGTTTTATCTTTTTTCACATTACCCATATGCATATGATTATCTCATACATTAACTGAAAATTCAATAATTACCTTGTAAAAAATCCGAACAACTGGTATTCTTCTATCATGGATATTATTATAATATTACCATACCATTTTCCCCGGAGGTGTCGTTTTGCTTACAATTAATCTTAATACGAATTCATCCTTACCCATGTATGAACAGATTTATGCTTATATAAAGAATGAAATAAAAACAGGAAATTTGCCTTACCATTATAAACTGCCTTCCACAAGAAGCTTAGCTGCCAATCTAGGTGTCAGCCGGAATACCATTGATATGGCTTATGCTCAGCTGGTTTCGGAGGGATATCTGGAAACTGTGCCCAAAAGCGGCTATTATGTGGCTATGGTATCTGATTTAATGCATATAACTGCAACGCCGGCTCCCGTACCCCAACCGGTACTAAAATTAAAAATGTCCTTCCAATATGATTTTTCTCCCTTTACCATTGATATTAACAGTTTTCCATATAATATCTGGCGCAAATTATCCAAAAACTGTATGAATGAATATAATAATGACTTATTCCTGCTTGGAGATAAACAGGGTGACAAAAGCCTTCGTGCCGCCATTGGAAGATACCTTCATGAATCACGCGGCGTAAATTGCAGTGCGTCACAGATTATTATTGGTGCCGGAGCCGATTATCTCCTTCAGCTGCTGTCACAGCTATTTCAATATGTAGAAATGAGTCCCGCCTTGGAAGACGAAATCCCCATTAACCATATTTCCAATCCAGGCAGCACCGTAGAAAAAATCATTATTGCCACGGAAAATCCCACTTATAAACAAGCCTATAAAATATTTACCGGTTTACACTATTCCGTCATTCCCATTGATTTAGACCAGAATGGCATCCGTATCCAGCCATTAACGGAATCCAGGGCCAATATCGTATATGTAACACCGTCCCACCAATATCCCTTGGGAATTGTCATGCCTATCAAACGGCGTATGGAATTATTGCAATGGGCAGATAAAGCCCCGGACCGTTATATTATTGAAGATGATCATGACAGTGAATTCCGTTATAAAGGAAAACCAATCCCTGCCTTACAGGGAATTGACTCCTCCGGCAAGGTAATTTACCTTGGAACCTTCTCCAGGGCTGTTGCCCCGGCCATCCGTATCGGTTATATGGTATTGCCGAAAAATCTGCTGGAGTTATACAAGCAGAATCTATATTATTACTCCTCCACCGTATCCAGGGTGGATCAGAATATTATTACCCATTTTATTACGGACGGATATTTTGAAAGACATTTGAATAAAATGCGAAAGCTCTATAAAGGAAAACATGATCTGTTAATCCAAAGCTTAAAGATATTTAAAGATAAGTTAACCATTGAAGGGGAAAACGGAGGCCTGCATTTGCTCCTTCGCTTCTTATCCAATGCCTCCGAACAGGAAATCATAGAAACCGCGGCCAGAAAAAGCATTAAAATATATGGTTTAAGTGAGCATTATATTACAAAGCCTGAGCCCCATTCACCGCCTTCCATACTGTTAGGTTATGCCAATATACCGGAAGGAAACATTCAAGCCGGCATTACAGCCTTATATGAAGCATTAAAGGATTATTTATAATTAAATCCCTGTTAATGAAAACAAATAGGGTGTATTGAATTACAATTGTAAAAGGTTAAATATGCCCTATTGTCTTCTGAATAAAAAATTGGTTCATCATAAAATACAAGAAGTATCTTTATTATGATAATTAATACTCCCGGCATTTAAAATACTCCCGGCCAAAAACAACGTCTTTCTTCATCTGTTCCTTTAATTCCTCCAGGGTATTAAATTTAATCTCATGTCTTTCCAAGCAATATAACGAAACTTCAATGGAAACGCCATATAAATCAGCATCAAAGTCAAAAATATAGGTTTCCACCCTGCGTTCCGGTGTCGTACCAACCGTTGGATTAAAACCAATATTGGTAATCCCTGGATATTTTATACCGTTTACTTTAGTAACAGAGGCATAAACCCCGTTGGGCGGCAGTAATTTGTGTACAGGAGGAATCAGGTTAGTTGTTGGAAATCCCAAGGTATGTCCTATTTTTCGACCATGCCGGACTTCACCCATAACCGTAAAGGGATTGCCAAGCATGGCATTTGCATTTTCCATATGTCCTTTTATAATCTCATTCCGGATATAGGAGCTGCTGATTACCTGCTCTCCGGCCTTTATTTTATCAAATACAATTAATTCATATCCGTAATATTCAGACATTTCCCTTAGCAGGGCAACATTACCTTTTCGGTTATGTCCGAAACAGAAGTCCGATCCAACGGCAATCATCCTGGCATCCAGATTCTGTATCAATACTTCACTTATAAAGGTTTCCGGCTCCATGGAAACGGTTTCTTCCGTAAACGGATACGAAATCAATACATCCAGACCGCTCTGTTCCAGCAGATACCGTTTTTCATCCTCGGTATAAATTAAATCAATTTCTTTATCTGAAAACAGGTTGCCGGGGTGATACATAAAAGTAAACATCACAGCCTGATATCCCTGCTTCTTCTGCTCTAAAATTTTATTCAGCAAAAGCTGGTGTCCGCGATGTAATCCGTCGAATTTTCCCAAAGATACAGCAGAATTATGAAGTTTAAAATCTATACGACCTGTTATATATTCCATATATATTACTCCTATTCATACCTTACAAAAACATTTTTACCGGTTTAAACCTTTTATCTTCCCCATCATATTGATATATTCCGATAAATTGGTTCCGCCAGTCATATACCCTTACCCGGTCGGTAATTCCGTCCGTACCGCTATTACCGTATCCGCCGGATTGTTCTTTTATCTGCTTTGTCTGAAAACTGTTCCCATTACAAATTAATTTCGTATATTCTTCCGCAACCATTATTTTCGTATAATCAGGGAACATATCATCAACCTTAACCAGATAATCCTGCAGCTGATCCTGCTTCATTCTGTCTTGAATTTCCGATAGCTTTAAACTGTTTTCAATCGTAAACCGACCGGCCCTGGTCCTTAATAAGCTCTTCATGCATCCCCCGCATAAAAGCCTGGCACCAATATCATGACACAAGGTTCTGATATAGGTTCCTTTGGAACAATCCACTTCTATTTTTACTTGGTGCTTTTCTTCATCCAACTCAATAATCCGGATATTATGTATCCATACTTTTCTGGTTGCTCTTTCAATTTCTTTGCCTGCCCTGGCAAGTTCATATAACCTCTTACCATTTACTTTAATGGCCGAATACATGGGAGGCAATTGGTCATATTCCCCGATAAAGCTTAAAATAGCTTCCTCCACCTGCTGTCTGCTTACATTTACCTCATGTGCCGTTAAGACAGTACCGGTTGCATCCTGGGTATCCGTAATAACACCCAATAACAGTACTGCTTCATAGGTCTTATTATTATCCGTCAACATATCACATAATTTAGTACCATTACCAAGACAGACAGGCAATACGCCTTCCGCATCCGGATCTAAAGTGCCGGTATGTCCGATTTTTTTCTGATTTATTATACCTCTCAGCTTTGCAACTGCATCATGAGAAGTATATCCTTTTTCTTTATATACATTAATGATTCCGTTAATCAATCTTCTGGCTCCTGTTCTCCGGTATGGCCGGATAATCGGAAACGATTCCGTCAAGATAACTGATGTTCAATATGAACCGTCAGATTATTTACTACGTCATGAAGGGTGCCATGCATGGTACATCCGGCTGCCTTAATATGGCCTCCTCCCCCAAAATATGCCGCAATCTTTCTGACATCAGCCATTCCATTTGCCCTCATACTTACCTTATATTCATGAAAATCCGTTTCATAAAGAAGAATGGCAACCTCTATCCCCTGCGTAATTCTAAGCTGGTCGATGATACCATCCAAATCAGCCGGGACAGCATTATAAAAATCCAGTATTTTCCTGTTTACAGATGAAACAATACATTTACCGTCCATGATTAACATGCTTTCCAAAAGACATCTGCCTAAGATTTGGTTTTGAATATAGCTCTTTAAGTAGAAGGTTTCATCTATCATTTGTGAAAAAGGTACTCCTTTTGCAATAAGCGTACCTGCTATGTTCATGGTCTTTTGAGAAGTATTGGAATGTTTAAATACACCTGTATCATGGATAATTCCCAAATATAAGGCTTTAGCAATGGTTAAATCTATTTTTTCCTCTTCAATTAATCCAAACAATACTTCACAGGCAGAGCTGGCTTTCTCTTCAACATGGTTCACAAGGGCAAAATTGGTATTACTGATATGATGGTCAATGTTCATAGTACGGCGGGCATTATCAAAATATTCCTGTGCAAAACCTAATCGGTCCAAGCTGCTGCTGTCAAGGGAAATAAATAAATCATAGATGATTCCCTCTGTATTAGCTTGTTTTATAAGATTGGTTCCCCCAATAATCTGAAATTTATCAGGAACTGTTTCCAGATATAAATCAATCACAAAATTTCCCGGTAAATTACCCTTTAAATAGTGATATAATGCCAGACAGGAACCGACACAGTCACCATCCGGTCTCACGTGACCGGCAATTCCGATAGTTCTTGCATCTTTTATTTCATCAAAAATACTCTTCATGCTAACTATTTACCTCCATTACAAATATTCCTGCTATTCCTGCCCGCAAGAACTTAACGTTTATGTCAGTAATCCGCCTGCACAGGCAGGTAGACATCTTTGATTATGCATATCTGCCTGATCGTACAGACATCCCATCCGGCTACAAAAAGTAGCCCTGGCAGACACCGGCACCAACCCTGGCCGCTTGCGGCAATTAAAGTAAAAAATATTATTGTAAACGGCTACCTGTCCTTTATTCTTCTTCGTCACCGTTCTCATTATCGGAATCGTTCTCATCTGTTTCCTCATCCGAAAGGTCTAAATCCTTATTTACTTCATGAATTAAGCGGGACATATTCACACCATATTCTATGGACTGATCTAAAACAAATGTTAATTCCGGTGTGTTGCGTAGGTTAATGGTTCTTGCCAACTGCCCCCGTATATAAGGAGCTGCACTTTTCAAACCTGCCAGGGTACTTTTCCGGGATTCCTCATCGCCTAAAACACTAATATATACTTTAGCATGCTTTAAATCCGGAGCCACCTCTACCGCAACCACGGAAGTCAGGGGATTTATTCTTGGATCTTTTATTTCCCTGCTGATTAATTGGCTTAATTCACGTTGAACTTCACCATTTATCCTAGTGTTTTTAATACTATTTTTTCTCATTTTTTTCTCCATTGCATACCGCAGACCCGTCTGCGGTACTGCCATAAATAAATATGGTTGAAAGAATCACAAGACGGCATTCCTTTTTCTAAATCTATTTTCTTTCAACCTTAACGACATGATGCCGCCCTGCGGCATCTCAAATAATCAGTGTGAAGATGTTTTTTCTTCACACTTCGC
>JAATEU010000195.1 GCA_015655565.1 Clostridiales bacterium | reverse complement strand
TACGTAACGGATAATATACTTAATCATGCCCTCAGCCAGTGCCATATCATCCATTAAATCCGCAAATGCAATTTCCGGCTCTATCATCCAAAATTCAGCAGCATGACGTGTGGTATTGGAATTCTCCGCACGGAAGGTCGGTCCAAAAGTATAAATATTACGGAAAGCCATGGCATAGGTTTCTCCATTTAATTGGCCGCTGACCGTTAAATTGGTCTCTTTGCCGAAGAAATCCCCCGTATAATCTATTTTACCCTCATTTGTCAATGGAAGGTTCTCCATATCCAGGGTAGTAACACGAAACATTTCACCTGCTCCTTCCGCATCGCTTCCGGTAATTAACGGTGTATGCACATATACAAAATCCCTGTCCTGAAAATACTTGTGAATCGCATAAGCAACCAGGGAACGGACGCGGAATACGGCCTGGAAAGTGTTTGTCCTTGGCCTTAAGTGGGAAATGGTTCTTAGAAATTCTAAACTGTGCCTTTTTTTCTGTAAGGGATATTCGGCTAAAGAAGTACCTTCTACCTGTATATGCTTTGCCTGGATTTCAAAAGGCTGCTGTGCTTCCGGTGTTGCCACCAGTTCACCTTGAATTATAATAGCCGAACCAACATTTAGTTTTGATATTTCAGCAAAATTTTCCATGCTGTCATGGTAAACAATCTGCAATGTTTCAAAATAGGTTCCGTCGTGCAATACGATAAATCCGAAGGCCTTGGAATCCCGTATGCTTCTGACCCAGCCTCCTACCGTTAAATCTTCACCTATATATTTTCCCTTATCTCTATACAGCTCCCGAATCGTGATCAGTTCCATCTATCTGGCTCCTTTGTCATATTTTATATCTTATCCAATTAGATCATGAACAGAAAACGTGTTCATAATCTTGTTGCTCCAGTCGGAATCTTCAAACAAGCTTGCAGTTCCTCATTCCGTTTCCATTATACCATATCATAGTATGAATACAACTGAAAAGTTTTACACACCAATGACAAACACCGGAATGATTGCCGTCCAGAAAATCCCAGATAAATCTGCGTTTTGGATATTGATGTATATATATTCAATTCAGTGTGGTCCGGCCGAGAGCGCCGCATATATTTCTTCAAAGTCCCGGCCCAAAAGTAATCCTGGCGGCTTGCTTTCCCATCTGTTTAAAAGCCTGTAAGAAATACAGCGTACAAGTATACGGAAACTGACACATCCTAACAGCAAAATCGAATATATATACACCGTTATACATTTCGTAGTATTTAATTGGTCTTTTTTGGTGACAATCAATCCTGTATTTCTCCTGCAACCTGTAAATACCCTTTGACAGCATCCGAATTAAGTGCTAGAATAACTATCGAACATTGTTAAATTAAAGACAATCTTTGTTAGGAGGATAGAGGTATGGTTATTACAATATGTATCGGCAGTTCATGTCATTTAAAAGGTTCCAGAGAAATCGTCCATACATTGGAACGTCTTATTTCTTTACATAAAGTAAAAGACAGGGTTGAATTAACTGGATCCTTCTGTATTGGTCAATGCATGAAAGGTGTCTGTGTCAAAATAGAGGAGCAGCTCTTTTCATTAACACCGGATGATGCTGAGAATTTTTTTAAAAAGGAAGTACTTGGGAGGCAGGAATAAATGAATGTAATCGGCTTTAAAGAAGCAAAGTGCAGGAATTGCTACAAATGTGTCCGAATCTGTGACGTAAAAGCCATTACGGTAAAGAATGAACAAGCTCAGATTATGAATGACAAATGCATCTTATGTGGGCATTGCCTGGAAGCATGTCCTCAGAATGCCAAGACTTTCATTAGTGATTTAGACAAGGTAAAGGGATATTTAAGGGATAAAATTCCAACCATCCTATCCATTGCCCCTGCATACCTTGGCATATTAAAATATAAAACTCCCGGTCAGGTTGTCACTGCTTTGATGAAACTGGGTTTCTCCATGGTCAGGGAAACTGCGGAAGGTGCTGCATTTGTTACACAAGAATACAAAAAACTATTGACAGCAGGAACTATGAATAATATAATTACAACTTGTTGCCCAAGTGTAAATGATTTAATAGAAATATATTACCCAAGCCTTACAAAATATATGGCTCCTGTAGACTCTCCCATGATTGCCCATGGCAAATTAATCCGCAGGGAATCAGGAAGGGACATAAAGATTGTATTCTTAGGCCCCTGCATCGCCAAAAAGCGGGAAGCAGAAAGCGATCCGAGAACCGTCGGATTTGTAGATGCAGTAATTAATTTCCCGGAAGTGGAGCAATGGTTAAAAGAAAAGAATATTAATATTATGGAACAGGAGGATACCCCGCCCCATAACCCAAACCCTATGGTAAACCGTTTGTACCCCATAAGCAGCGGGGTTTTATCCTCTGTGGTTGCCTCTAAAAAGATGCCGGACAACTATCGTAAGTTTTATGTGCACGGCATAAAAAACTGTATTGAATTATTTCAAAGTATGGAACGGGGCGAGGTATCCGGTTGTTTTATTGAAGCCGATATTTGTAATGGCGGGTGTATAAAGGGTTCTGCTTTAAACCGGGATTCCATTTCCCGGTTTAAGGTTAAATTGGATATGGAAGAAACGGTTCCTAAAAAACCATTAATCGATCCGCAATTTTATGAACGTTCAAAGGACCTGTCCTTTCATAAAGTTTTTTTAAACCGCTCTTCAAAGGAGCCCCTTCCTACCCCGGAACAATTAAACCATATATTAAGTAAAACCGGCAAAACCAAACCGGAAGACGAACTAAACTGCGGTGCCTGCGGTTATTCCAGCTGCCGTGAAAAAGCAATTGCAGTATATCAGGGAAAAGCTGAACTTACCATGTGCATACCATATATGCACGAAAAGGCACAGTCAATGGCCAATGTAGTATTGGATACAACTCCGAATGTAATCATCTTGGTGGATTCCGAGATGAAAATAGTGGAATTCAGCGGTGCTGCCGAAATTTACTTTCAGCTTCCCAGATCAAAAGCCCGTGAAATGTATCTTTATGAAATAATTGACCACTCTGATTTTGAAGAAGTTTTAAATACCCACAAGGCTATTATGGGTAAAAAGGTTGAATACCCTGATAAAGGATTGACTACCCTTCAGAATATCGTCTACGTCCAGGAACAAAATGCCGTACTTGGTATTTTCCAGGATATCACAAAAGAAGAAGAAAAAATCAGGCAGGAATATAAAATAAAAGTAGATACCATTGAAATGGCACAAAAGGTTATTGATAAACAAATGTTCGTTGCACAGCAGATAGCCGGCCTATTAGGGGAAACTACTGCAGAAACCAAAGTAACCCTGACGAAACTTCGCGATACAATTTTATATGATGGAGCAGAACAACCTAAGAAGAAAAATTAATTAGGAAAAAAGCGCTGGGCGCAGAGGGGAGCCAGGCATGAATGTAAGTATTGATGCTTCTTATAAAAGCTTAAATAAGCACCATGAAGAGCTTTGCGGCGACAAAGTTGAAATATTAAAAACAGAAGATTCCAATATTATGATTTTAGCAGACGGCATGGGCAGCGGCGTGAAGGCAAATATACTTGCCACCCTTACCTCCAAGATTTTAGGGACCATGTTTTTAAACGGTGCCGGAATCGATGACTGTGTGGAAACCATAGCATAAACCCTGCCTGTATGCCAGGTACGGCAGGTTGCTTATTCTACCTTCAGTATACTGCAGATATTTAAAGACGGGGAAGCTTATCTTGTGGAATTTGATAATCCCAGCTGTGTGTTTATCCGCAACGGTAATCTTCTTCAGGTTCCATATAAGGAAAGAATTATTGAAAACAAAACCATCCGGGAATACCGTTTTCAAGTGTTGTTTCATGATTGTTTCATCTTAATGAGTGACGGGGTTATCCATGCCGGGGTGGGACAGCTGTTAAACTTTGGATGGACCTGGAAAAACATGGCCGATTATGCACTTACCGCAACAAAGGAAACCCTCTCTGCCTCCAGACTGGCTACTATGCTGACAAAAGCCTGTAATGATTTATATATGCAGGTTCCGGGAGATGATACTACGGTTGCGGTGGCAAGAATTGTTGATACGAAAACGGTAAATTTATTTACCGGTCCTCCTTCCGATAAGGAAGACGATGCATACCTGATTCATGAGTTTATGAAGGAACATACCAAAAAAGTTATCTGCGGAGGGACCAGTGCCAATATTGCTTCCAAAATATTAAATGAACCCATTAAAACCTCCTTAAATTATACGGATCCCGCCCTTCCTCCCGTTGCTAGGATAAAAGGCATTGATTTAGTGACGGAGGGTGTGTTAACATTAACAAGGGCCTTAGTTTTAATGAAACATTATGTGGAAGGCAATATAGACGAAATCTTTTTTGAAGAGTTGGATAAAGACAATGGGGGTTCTAAAGTAGCAAAGCTTATTATTGAAGATTGTACCGTATTAAATCTTTTCGTAGGCAGGGCGATCAACGAAGCACATCAAAATCCGGGGCTTCCCTTTGACTTAAGTATCCGGATGCACCTGGTTGAACAGATTAAGGATACGGCATTAAAAATGGGTAAGGAAGTAACTATAAAATACTATTAATACATATTAATGTAAATGCAAAAGTACCAGGACAAATTCAGGAAGAAAGATTATATAATGGTTCCCGGCAACTATTACATAATCTTTCTTCTTATGCTTGTCCCTGCAAAATATGAGGAGAGATAACATGCTAGGAGTAAATACAAACATAGATACTATTAAACACGAGGTTCTTTATGAAGTCGCAAAGCTCGCATTTCATGGTGAACTGGAAGAGAAAAAGGAAACCCTGCCCTACGAACTGATACCGGGTCCACAGGCTAATTTCCGCTGCTGTATCTATAAAGAGCGGGAAATTATAAGACAAAGAATCCGTTTGGCGGAAGGAAAGTCGCCTTCTTGGAGCTCCGATACTAAAAACATAGTCCAGGTAGTAAACTCCGCCTGTGAAGGCTGCCCCATTACCCGGTTTACGGTAACGGATAACTGCCAGAAATGTATGGGCAGACGCTGCCAGGCTGCCTGTAATTTTGGTGCGGTTACCATGCTCAGGGATCGGGCTTATATCGACCCTAATCTTTGCAAGGAATGCGGTAAATGTTCCCAGGCCTGTCCCTATAACGCCATAGCCGACCTGATGCGCCCCTGTAAAAGGAGCTGTCCGGCGGATGCAATTACCATGGACGATAATAACATTGTTGTCATAAATGAAGAAAGATGCATTGACTGTGGAGCCTGTATCAAAAACTGCCCCTTTGGAGCAATTTCAGACCGTTCTTTTATGGTAGACGTAATAAAACTTATAAAACAGCCTGATATACCGGTATATGCCATGCTGGCTCCTGCCTGGGAAGGACAGTTCGGCGCCGATGTAACCGCCTTAAGCATGTCAAAAGCCTTAAAGGATTTAGGTTTTGACGAAATGTATGAGGTTGCCTTAGGCGCAGACCTGGTGGCTGCCAATGAAGCAGAGGAATGGACAGAGGCCCGTAAAGAGGGGAAAAAAATGACAACCTCCTGTTGTCCGGCCTTTGTTAAAATGATCCGCAAGCATTATTCCCAACTGGAAAGCAATATTTCCACCACGGTATCTCCCATGACGGCCACCGCAAAATTAATCAAATCTCTGCATCCGGATGCCATCTGTGTATTCATCGGGCCATGTATTGCCAAAAAAGGGGAAGTATTAGATACCGTTGCTTTAGGCGGTGCCGATTATGCCTTAACCCTGGATGAACTATATGCCATGTTCCGTGCAGAGGATATTGAGCCGAAAGCTGCAGAGGATACCTTTCAGCAGGGAAGCATTTACGGCAAGAAATTTTGTGTATCC
>JAATEU010000425.1 GCA_015655565.1 Clostridiales bacterium | reverse complement strand
TCTCCAGCAAAGCGACCGGAAAAAGTATCCATCTGGAAATCTGAAAAATTTACCACCTGAAGATATTTGCCTGATTTCATTTCCGTAAAGGTTTTTGTACCGGCGGGAACCGAAAAACTATTGTAAATACCGGTTGGTTCCATAGCAAGGTAATATGCGAATCTGCTGTTTCCATGGATGGTTTGTAATACGCCGTTTTGAAACAGGGGGCGGTCCGTCATAGGAATACCTTCACTGCTATAGGGTTCTTTTGCCTTTAAAGTGATTGTAAGAAGCTCTCCCGTTACATCTTCACCTTGTACCCGGGTACCGATTTGATAATTGGAATATTTGGGATAAACCATGCTGGCAGAGGAACGGCTAAGATAGTATTCAAATAGATTCTTAACATATTGTCCGGATAACAGGACGGTATATTCACCGGCAGCAGGGGCGGAGCTTGCCTGTGCCCGGGCTTTTGTCATTTCCAGTGCCTGTTTTACTTTTGTTTTTAAGGCCTGGGTATCTAGTTCATCATAAGAGAAGCTTTGATAGGTTTCTACATCCTGCGGTGTGATGCACTGGACAACAAATTCACCTTTTGCCGTATATTTTTCATAACTGACATCAATACCCCCGGAATTCATAATATGGCAGATAGTCTTTTCCACAAATAATTCAGCGGAATTTAAGAAGGTATCCTTTTTCGTATCCTCTGCAAATAAAGCTTCCGTCATTTTAGCGGCATTTTCAGCCAGGGTATTAAGGCTTAAGGAACTTTCCATCCGGACTAACTCTTTCCTTTTGCCGGAAGGCAGCCCGTAATATGGGTTACATACAAAGGCAGCTGCAAAATATGTTTTCTTTACTGTTTCTTCCACTTCTTTTTCTGTCATTCCGTAATTAATACCTGCGGAAGAAGAACCGCGCATTTTTACCCCGTCCTTCTCAAAATCACGGTAAACGGTCAGTCTATACTGATGTACTTCCTTTTGCCTGCGCATGTCCAAATGTTTTTTTATAAAAAATAATTCTACGGTTTCTTTTTTATTGCTGTTAATTAAATAAGCAGTAATGTTATTTTTCTTTAATGCAGATAATATTTTATTTAACAAGGTTTCACCAATCCTTTCTTTATCAGCAGACTATTAACCAAGACGGATTTTTGCTTTTATGTAAGGACCGCCGTCCGATACTTTAACCCATTCCTTATACCCCTTGCCGCAGAAACCGCCGCCGCCAAGCTTTACCGTATCGGAAAGCATGGTAATGGATTTTAATAAATCGGGAACATAGCCGGTCAAAACGATAGGTGAAAAAAGTTTTCCGGTAAACCTGCCGTCTTTAATTTCCCGTGCCATGTTGACCATGCACTGAATACCCCAGTTTTTCGGATCTTCCATACCGCTGCTTGCATTTTCCAGAAGAAAACCGTATTGAATTGAGGCAATCATGTCCTCCAATTTATCTTTGCCTGCTTCAAAATAGGTATTCGTCATACGGGTATATGCTTTTCTTTCATAGCTTTCCCGCCTGCCGTTACCGGTTGGTAAGGTGGAAAGATGCATTGCTGTCTGGCTGTCACTGATACCACGTTTTAATATGCCTTTTTCAATAATAACGGTATCCTGTGACGGAACACCCTCATCATCAAACAGGAAGGTTGCAGTTTCCCTGGCGGAGGCTGCGCCGTCGAGCATGGTAATCAGGGGGGAAGCTACATATTTCCCAATATATTTTTCTGCAAGTGCACGTTTTTTTACAAACATATCCATTTCAACACCATGGCCGAAGGCTTCATGGACTATCATGCCGGTAACATCCGGAGTGCAGATACAATCATATTCTCCAGGGGTGACGGGTTCACTCTCCAGCAGTTCCAGTGCAGCTGCAGCAACACTCTTTAGATCCTGTTCCATTTCCCTTAACAGTTCCGTTCCGCCAAGGTTTGAATAGCTTTTAAAGTAATATTTTATTTCTTCACCGCGGGAGGCCATAACGATAAGACTTCCGGTTGTCCAGAGAATATTCTGCTCCATATCCCTGTTCCTTGATAAAAACATTTTATGATATTGCTGATATCTGCAGGAAACGGAACAATCCAATATCTTTTCATTAATGGCTCTGCCCTCCACATTAAGCCTTGATAGGAAAGCTGCTATCTTTTCGTCTCCAAGTTCTTCCGGATTTTGAGTGTATTCGGTGCTTTCCTCCAATGTTTTTGGTTCATCTGCAAGTTCGGCATATTTGCTTTCCGTAATCCCCTCCGGCAGATAATCCTTAAGAGGCATCAAATTATGTTTCACCCTATCAATAATGGCAGGAATCCCTTCTTTTGTAATCTCATTAAAAGAGTATTCACCATAGCTTTTGCCGTCATAAACTTTTACGACAAAACCACGCCCGCTTAATATATCGTCTTCGGAGATAACCGTACCTTGTTTTGATACATTGTAAATCTTGGCGTTGGAATCCGATGCAAGAATAGAAGCATAGCTGTAATTTTCAAGCAGACCGTTTAATAATGCCTTAAGTAAAGGCTTTACCTGTTTTAAATAATGGCTTGATTTCACTTTCATTCTGTTATACCTTACCTTTCTACATATGATTTTATAAACTGGGGCGGATTAATTGCAGTACGGTCAGGGCTA
Source organism: Clostridiales bacterium (assembly GCA_015655565.1). Classification (GTDB taxonomy): domain Bacteria; phylum Bacillota; class Clostridia; order Lachnospirales; family Lachnospiraceae; genus Anaerocolumna. The sequence goes on along the minus strand of JAATEU010000425.1, from coordinate 550 downwards.
TACTTATAAGTACCTTAAGACTTTAACATCCGCTTTGGCAATTTAATGCAGGATACATGAAAAAAGCCGTGGAAAGATACCACGGCAAAGCCAGTTAACGGTTATTTTATCTTATCCGTCTGTCTTCTTGTATTATATTCCTATAGTTAGATAATGTCAACCTTGTAATTTTATGGTGAAGGACATACACGGGAAGGCAAATTTATGATGTTTGACTGCAGGTCAAAAAGACCATCCTCAGTTTTTTTGGGAACACCGCTAATTTTGTATAAATTGAAAAATCCGGGTTGCTCTAAATGCAGAAACAAATCTTTAGAATAAGGAGGTGCCTTATTTCTGTTTATCAAGACTTTTGCCCTCGCGGCAGATATTGGGGTATAGACAGCTTAATGCATCCAGTTTTGCATAGAGGATATGTTCAAGCTGTGTGATATTTATAATGGTTTTGTTCACAGCTTTGTTAATCTCCAGCAGGTCAGATATATTGTCAGTAATCTGACCTGCTTTTTGAAGCTTTTCACCCAGGGCGTTTAAGATATGTGAGAGGGAG
>JAATEU010000395.1 GCA_015655565.1 Clostridiales bacterium | reverse complement strand
GACATCCTCTTTATGAAAGGGAATCTGCGGTGCCCATCTATACTCCATGCCAAAGGTCCCGGCATAAGCTTTTGCACGGTCATTCAGTTCACAGAAAATTTTAGATTTATCTCCAAAAAACGAAACTATTTTTTTCATTATAATAATCTTCCTTTCAGAACTGATACTGTAAATTTTTACACTATCATTAATAAAAACCATTATATGCTATAGAGGGCATTATCATAAGTTCCCCTATTTTGTTATAATCTTATCTGCCATTACCAATCGTTTACTACGGACTACTTTTCAGGTGGATATAACCACCCAATCAAAAATATCGTACTCTGACTTTGTAAATCAGCTCTTTTCAGAAATCATAGAAATATATATCAGGTTCCAAGATAATGTGCGATGGTTTCTTTGGAAAGATCAGCAGTCATGCTTTCGTGGACAACGGCACCTTTCTCCAGGATATAACATTTTTTAGCAACTTCTAATGCAAAATTCACGCTTTGTTCTGCAACCAGTATGGTTACGCCCCGGCTTACCAGTTCCTTTACGATATCTTCCAGCTGTTTTACAATGATAGGCGCAAGCCCTTCCGTTATTTCATCCAAAAGCATCAGCTTAGGGTTCTGCATCAGACCCCGGGCTACAGCCAACATCTGCTGCTCACCGCCGGAAAGTTTGCCTCCCATGGAATTCTCACGTTCTTTCAGTCTGGGAAATAGGGTATAAATCTTCTCCAGTGTCCAGTATTCACTGCCATCCACCCCTTTCTTTCCGGCAATCAGCAGGTTCTCCTTTGTACTGAGAGTAGGAAAAATGTGGCGGCCTTGCGGCACATAGGCAATTCCTTTCTGGGCAATCTGATAAGAAAGCAATCCTGCGATATCCTGCCCATTTAGAAAAACCCTGCCTTCCGTCCTGTTATGGTTCTTGGGATTCATAATACCCATGATGGTCTTCATGGTGGTGGATTTACCTACGCCGTTCCGGCCCAGGATACAGACTGCGTTACCTTCCTCCACTTCCAGATTCAGGTCGAACAAAATATGGCTTTTATCATAATAAGCATTGATGTTTTCCAGCTTCAGAACACTATTCACTCTTTCCACCTCCCAAATAAGCCTCCTGTACAAACTTGTCCTTCTTAATCTCATCCGGTGTGCCGGTGGCCAGCAATGCACCGTTACTCATGACAGAGATTATATCCGCATAATGAAACACAATATCCATATCATGTTCAATAAACATCATGGTCATATTCTGATCCACACCTAACTTTCTAACCAGGTCCATAAGTTTATAAGCTTCTTCCCTGGCCACGCCGGCTGCCGGTTCATCCAGAATAAGCAGGTTGGGTTCCATCGCCAGGGCAATGGCAATATCTAATCTGCGCTGGTCACCGTAAGATAGGAATCCTGCTGTTTCCTTTATTTTATCCTGTATTCCTACCAGGGAAAGGAAATGGATTATTTCATCCTTCAGATAGGTATCCCCGACCCGTAAAAAACTAAAAACCTTTTTATTCATATTAATACGTGCAATCTGCACGTTCTCATACACGGTCAGGTTCTGGAAAATCTGGGTAATCTGAAAACATTTGCACATACCCCTGCGGACAATATTGTAAGGCGGCAGGCCTGTAATATCTTCCCCCCGGAAAATCACTTTACCGCTGGAAGGTGTTGTCCGGTTGCAGATAAGATCCATTAAAGTACTTTTACCTGCTCCATTAGGGCCTATGACCGCACGCACCTGTCCGTAAGGAACTTCAAAAGATACATCCTTCGCTGCATGGAGTGCACCAAAATACCGGTTCAGTTTTTCAACCTTTAATATGGGCTCACTCATACCTTGACGCCTCCTTTTTTCGCCCGAATCTTTTTATTTTTGTCCAGTTCCAGAGCAGCTTTATCACGGAGCAGACCCCCTTGTAAAAAGAGTACGCACAATACAATGATGACACCTGCAACCGACTGATAATAAATCGTTATGATTGGAAGCTGTACATTAATGACAGTTATAATAGCTGCTCCAAGGATAGGACCAAAGAAGCTGTACATGCCTCCAATGAGGCACATAATCAGGCCATCCAACGATGCATTTGCAGAAATCATACTGGGAAATGCTCCCATATTCCGCATGGAATAAAGCAGCCCGGCAATGCCGCAGAAAAAGGCTGATACCATGTACGCCACAAGGCGGACATTACGGGTATTAACGCCAAGGAAAGTCAGTCTCTCAAGATTCTCCCGGCTTCCCTTAAGTGTTTTGGCAAAAGGGGATTTAAAAAATAAATAAATCAATACAATACAAACGACAACTACTATAAAACATAAATAAAAATTCCCTTTTGTACTTGTTGCAAAAGGCAGTCGGACACTTCCGGTAATACCTGTATCACTGCCTACAATCTGCATCTTCTGCACCATGGTCCAAAGCAGGGTATTGATACCCATGTTCATAAATGCAAAAGCCATGTCATCATTTGCCCGAAG
>JAATEU010000246.1 GCA_015655565.1 Clostridiales bacterium | reverse complement strand
TAAAGCTTTCTCACTTACTGAGTCAATCAGCTGGTATTTCAGGGAAGAACTACCGCAGTTAATAATTAAAACTTTCATTTTATTTTCTCCTTTAATGGTATATTAATTATTGATAACAATGTATTATTTTTAAACGGCAAAAGGCAGGCCTTAATGTACATTCCCGCCTTTCATCCTTGTCTTTTATATTTTTATTTGACAGCTGCGCCGGCCTGTACTGCCGTAATAGCAATGACACCTACAATATCATCTGCACTGCAGCCTCTGGATAAATCGTTGCCGGGTTATGCAATAACCTGTGTACTTGGTCAGTAAGCTTCTGCCTTTGCAAGTCTTTGTGTTAATTTATAACCTATATTGCCTGCATCCAAATCCGGGAAGATTAATACATTTGCTTTACCTGCTATTTCACTGCCCGGAGCCTTTGATGCACCAACACTTGGAACTACAGCCGCATCCAGCTGAAATTCCCCATCCAGCTTAATATCCGGATAAGCCTCTCTTGCTATTTTGACAGCTTCAACAACTTTATCAACGTCAGCATGCTTTGCACTTCCCTTTGTAGAATGGGAAAGCATGGCAACAACCGGTTCTTGTTCCACTAATAACTGAAAACTCTTAGCAGAGCTTCCTGCTATTGCCGCTAATTCTTCCGCATTTGGATTCTGGTTTAATCCTGCATCTGAAAAGATAAAAGTTCCATTGGAGCCATATTCGCAATTTGGAACTACCATAACGAAAAATGCGGAAACCAATTTAGTACCGGATGCTGTTTTGAGAATCTGGAGAGACGGCCTTAATACATTAGCCGTAGCGTTGATTGCACCTGCTACCATACCATCTGCATCCCCTGCTTTAACCATGGTTACACCAAAGGTTAAATAATCCTTTGTCAATACTTCCCTGGCTGATTCTGCCGTCATCCCCTTGCTCTTTCTCAGTTCCACTAAAAGATTAATATAAGAGTCTAATTTTTCGGTAGTTGCAGGATCTACTACCTCTGCCTTGGAAAGATTTAGTCCTTCAGCTTCCTTCTTTATTGCCGCTGCATTACCTACAAGAACCAGATTTGCAATGCCTTCTTCTAAAATTTTAGAGGCAGCTTCTAAAGTTCTTCTGTCACTTGTTTCCGGTAATACGATTGTTTTTTTATTTTGTTTTGCTCTTTCTTTGATTGCGTCGATGAATCCCACGTCAATATCTCCTTTCATAAATAACAACATTTGCCCCAGACCTGGTTAGCAAAATCCCAGATACAATTATAGTCCAAATGTTTTTGGTATACAAGTAAGAATTTAAATTAATTGAAAGAAAACAGCATTATTTATTTTTTCATTTTATATTTCTAATCAAAATCGAGTAATTTTTTATATTCTTCCTTAATATTTTGCTTTCATGTCTGTATATATATGTATAGGTTTATAAGAATTTTAATCCGTACATCCTCAGGTCGTGTTTTTTATCTGATCGGACGCAATCTCCTATCAAATAAAAAAGTTACCGCCAATATCTTTTTTTGATATTGGCGGTAACCATTTAAGCCAGGATAGTATTGTAGGATTTATTCAAGCTTAAAATTTGAATTGTAAAACTCAGAACTCTAATTAATTAGAATTTTCTCAGTTTGTTTACTGAAGGTGGTATTTTAGGCTGATAGCCTAAAAATACACAGACTGAATCAGCCGTTTTTTTAGCCGTTCCCATTGCTAATTTTGATACTGCATGCAACACTCTTTTTTCCATCTGATTTTTCATACTTTTACCTCCATTTTAAAATAAGTGGTCATATATGTATTATGTTAAAAAATTATGATGCCTTTATTATATAAAAATTAATTCAACAGCACAATATATTTTGCATATTCTACATGTTTTTTGTCTATTCTACATGTTTTTACATATTCTACATGTTTTTTGTCTATTCTACATATCTTTTTATCTATTCTGTCGACTTTTTCTGAAATTTACCTGCCATTTATAATCCCTGCACATAAAACCACAAAACCATTTTTAAATCACGGCATTATGAATCCTGTCTCTTGCTTTTTATGTAAATTCCTGCTAATGCTATTATCATTTCATAGGTTAAACTAAGTGAGAGTATAAAACTGATATAATTCCACAATAACATCCTAAAAATTAAAATCATACCTAATTCAATAATAATTATAAAACGTGCTTTGTTTTTATAGTATGCCATTTCAGAATCATCCAAGTGTTTATTATCCGTATCAACCGGTACAATTAAAAAAAGGATAAGACTGACAATCAAAGCCATAAAAATACTATACTGCATTTTACTTTCGGAAATAAAACGTATCAGGCACATGATGGTTACCACAGTAGAGCAGGATAAAATATAACACTTGATGGGAGTCTTTGCATGATATCCTCCTGAATTTTCCCGTAAAGGTATGAAAGCGGCTAAGAATACCATTAATTCAGGCAATAAACCAAATAATATGCCAATTATCAAATAAGAAATTATATGGCATGCCTTCATAATGAAGTTCTCAATACCAAATTGATAAATCTCATAATCTTCCATTTTAATAATATCTTTTTTAACAAGTCTTTTGGTGAGACTTTCAGACGCCCTGCTGAACATAAAAATCCTACCCCCGTTACATATCTTCCTCAAATCAGAATCGGAAGATGCTGTTTTATCTTCCGATATGTTATATTTTTTACTCCATTTTTTATTTTACAACCTTAATGGAAGGATTACAATACAACTTGTCTATTCTACATATTTTTTGTCTATTCTACAGTTCCTGACGTCCCTGCTTTGATAATACAATGCTGCACACAAACATATGACCCTCTTTTTGTATATTAAAATCCCCGTTATATTTATTGATTACTTTCCTTACATTGGGTATTCCGATACCGTAATGATTTTTCTTACTTGATTTTATATTTAATTCTATATCGGATATTATTTCATTTAATGTATTCTTTATATTGATTACCACTAAATTATTAAAAGCCCCAACATTTACCGCAATGGATTTTTTATCCTTTATTTCCTGACAGGCCTCTATTGCATTATCCAATAAATTAGCAAAAATAGTCGTTAAGTCAATATTATCAATAAACTTCAGATCAACCTCATCAATCTTACATGTAAATTCTATATTTTTTTGTTCCGCTATCCGAATTTTATCATTTAAAATAATATTAAGCATCCGGTTATCGGAATATTCATTTAATCTGAAGGAGTCAAGCTTATTACTAATCGTTTTTGAATATTCCGTTGCGGTTTCTGTTTCTTTATAATGATATAATTCTTCAATTGACCGTATATGTCTTTTTACATCATGCAATATACTTAAGGATTCCCGATACTGATACTCTAAATTACCATAATACCGGTACTGCATCTTAGATTGCTGCAAAAATAAATTGTTTTCATATTGCAGCCGGTTGTTTTCTGAGGCAAACTCTAAAAACTTTAACAAATAAATATTAATAATAACTATACCTGCAATTGATATAAGGACAAGTACGGCTTCACTTTTCAAATACGAAACCCTTAACAGGATTGATAAAATATATATATTAATTACGCTGAATAATGCATATACAAAAGTAAAGAAATACTGCCGGCCCGTTAAATTATTTATGTTTTTCTTTTTCATTATCTGTAATATGACCACATGACTGATAAATATTACAATAACCTGTGTAATGGTAATATTAAATAATGCCCGCATTTTATCGGATGCTATGTTAATATTTAATATCCGGTATAAATAGTTCAGTAAGATTATCCCAATGGATTCACAGGCACCCATGCATACTACAATAATAATTATGTAAAGCAGTTTTATGGTTATACTGCCATGATATATTTTAATTGCAATTATTTCTGACAAAATAATAACAGTCAGTAAGTTCAACCAACCATTATTCAATGCATTAATTCCTGCTAATATCAATAAGAAGAAGGTCTTAACCAAATAGTAAATCAACTTGGTCTTATAGGCATGCTCAAATAATTTATCCATAAAATCCATTATTATGCTGACGGATACCAAACCGGATAAAAATAAGCCCACAACAAATATTACATTATTCATATCTTCACCTCAGATTATCTTAAAAATTATCTTTTAATTATTTTACCAATTATTTTCTAATCTTTTTTGTAAAAATTCCCGCATAATCCGTTTGACCTCAGACGCCCTCTTTTGTGCCACCGGAATTATATCGTTATTTAACATTATAATCTCATCCTTAACATAGTCTTTTATATTATTAATATTTACTACAAAACTTTGATGAGGCGTTACAAAGTCATACTGATGCATTTTTTCTTCAATGGATATAATCGTTTCATACAGCATAAAATTTCCTTTCTTTGTTGCAGCCTTAAGTTTACGTTCCACACGTTCAAAATAATAAATATCATCAATGTGCAGTCCTATACGGTTTTTTCCGGCATTAAATACCACAATGTGGTATTTATACTCTTCATTTGCCTTTTTCCGCAGTATTTTTTCCAATACTTCATCTAACTGGCAGTAAATTTTCTCTTTTGTTACCGGCTTTTCTATATATTCGAAGGCATGTACGGAAAGAGCTTCCTTCGTAAGCCCGGCATAACTGGTTAAATAG
>JAATEU010000153.1 GCA_015655565.1 Clostridiales bacterium | reverse complement strand
GCAGTAAGATTAAATCAAGTGATTGATATGGTTTCAAGCGAAATAAGAAACTTAATAGATTCTGTTCTCAATAAAGACAATGAAAAATATTTATCAGAAAGAATGGACGGTATTTCAAGCGCAAATAAAAGTGTTGAAATGAAGACAAAGGAATTAAACAGTATAAGCCGTATCATTCAGAAAAACAAGGACGCTTTATCTGCTCTGTATATGGATAAAGTAAAAAAGATTATCACTGAGGATGAGTACGTTATACTAAAGGAAACATTTAATAAATCAATAAGCGAACAGCAAGAAAAATATGCGAAGCTAAAGAACGAAATTGAAAGTTTAAAAATTATTAATGTTGAAAAGCCAGATATCTTGACTTTAGCTAAGAAATATGCAGGTTTTGAAGAATTGACTACCGAAATTGTGGTCAATTTTATTGATTACATCGAGGTTGGCGAAAAAGATATGTACGGTAATCAAGATTTACATGTTCACTGGAATATATAATTTTTTTAAAATTAAAAGTTGTATTTTTCAGACACCCAACCCATGTTATGGGAATCGCAGCCGGCAATGGCCGCGCCAGCAATGGAAGAAACCGGGGGGTGGCGTCCCAAAGCGAATTGCTTGTAGTAAAATTAGGATCTTCCGTGGGAGATTCCTTTCCCAGGACTACCCAGTTAATGCAGGCTATTGATTATTGTGTTAAGAGGGCGGTAGAATTAAATATGCCCATGGCAATTAATATCAGTTTCGGAAATAATTATGGCTCGCATACCGGGAATTCCTTATTGGAAAGCTACATTAATGAGATTGCAAACCGGTGGAAAATGAATATTGTCATCGGCACCGGCAATGAAGGTGCGGCCGGAAGGCATACAGGAGGCATCTTAAGCAGTGCCCCGGGAGCCCAAAGGGAAATCATTGAATTAGTAGTCGGCCCATATGAATTTACGTTTAATCTTCAGATATGGAAAAATTTTTATGACCGTTTTGAAATTGTAATAACTTCCCCCGGAGGAACCAGAGTCGGACCCATTCCGGAAAGACTGGGGACGCAGCAATTCCGAATCGGTCCGACGGAGATATTCTTATATTACGGGGAACCTCTTCCGTATAATGCCCAACAGGAAATATATATTGAATTTATACCTGTAACGGATTATGTGGAATCAGGAATATGGAACATAGAATTGGTACCCATAGATATTGTTGTCGGCAATTATGATATGTGGCTGCCCTCCGGTGGGATCCTGAACCCGGAAACGGAATTTTTAAGGCCGACGGAACAAACGACCCTTACCATACCGTCAACGGCTGAACGGGCAATTACAGTGGGGGCCTATGATTCCTATAATGACAGTCTGGCTTTTTTCTCCGGCAGGGGATTTCCAAGAGGAGGTACGGCTGTTAAACCTGATCTGGTTGCACCCGGAGTCGATATTTTGTCAGCTTCCCCGGGGGGAGGATATACCACCCGGTCGGGAACCTCTATGGCTGCTCCCTTTGTGACTGGGAGTGCGGCACTTCTGATGGAATGGGGAATCGTAAATGGGAATGACCCTTACTTTTATGGGGAAAAAATGAAGGCTTACCTGATTGCCGGGGCAAGGCATTTAAGTTTTGAACAGGTTTATCCCAATCCGACCTTTGGGTTTGGGGCATTGTGTTTAAGGGATAGTTTTTTGCTGACCCAGTAGTTATCTTGGGCATTACTAGCCCATACACGGGATCTTCACCTGTTAGATTGCCCATGGTGCCGGGCGCATAAGAAAAGCCATCCAAACGGAGCATATCATGCTGAGTGGATGGCTTTATTAATTATCATTTAAAATGAATCAATTAAAGACACTATAAAAGATAACAGCGCAAAAATTATGCTTTAATGTCAAATGTATTTTTTTCTTTTAGATAGTCTGGCAAATCAGTCAGTTCTGTATCAGTTTGATTTTTTGCCGTATGATATGCAGACCAATAAGTATCAAAGAATTTACTCTGTTTGTCCAATTCGGCGCAAGTTAACGTATAATTCCACACTCCGTTAACAGTACTCATTACTTCCTGACCACCTAAACTGATTTGGTAGTCATATCCACCTCTACTTGAAATACTACAGGTAAGTATACCTTCACCGGCAAGTTTTCTAATTGACAGATTCCTTAAGTTGTGCAAAAATACATAATGTTAATATATAAAGATAATTAACCCCATCAAATAAAATATTTTACATTAAGCCAGGGGATTACTTAAAATTATTTATACTCTTAGTTATTCATAAATTTAAAAAAATTGATATGTAACCATTACAAAAATATATTGGGGGTATTGTAGAGTGACTATATTTTTATACATACTGAGAAATAACATTATACCTATTTTTATATTAATTATATTAGGATTTGTATTAAGTAAAAAGTTTGATTTAAAAGTATTTACTCTTAGCAAATTGACGTTTTACTTATTTGTTCCCGGATTCATATTTTATAATCTTTATACTACGGATTTAGTGGTTGATATGCTTAAAATTTTATTTTTTTGTATACTTTATTTAATGGTCAACGGTTTAATTTCCAGAATTATTTCTAAAGTCCGCAAATATGATATAAGCCAGGCCAATGCCTTTAAAAATTCCATTCTGTTTAATAATACGGGCAATATAGGTGTATCTCTTGTTACACTTATTTTCAGCAGTGCCCCATATGTCATTGATGGTAAGACGCCGTACTTAAATCAAGCCCTTGCAGTCCAGGTTATAATTTTGGTGTTTATGAATATTACAATGAACACGATTGGTTTCTATAATGCGGGAAGAGCTAAAATGAATATAAAAGATTCCATACGTAAAATTTTTACTATGCCATCCATATATGCGATACCTCTTGTACTTATCCTTAAATATTTTCAATTGGATATAACCGGAACACTC
>JAATEU010000185.1 GCA_015655565.1 Clostridiales bacterium | reverse complement strand
TTTTCTTCATACTGGGCGATAAAAAGCTTTTTACCTTCTTCATTTAACAAAATAGAATCAATTTTCTTATCAAAATGCTTTGCCTGAATCATTTTCTTAGCTATCAAGGTAAAAATCACCCGATCCACCAATAATGGCTTGAAAATTTCAGCCACATCCAGATTAAGGGTAAATCCCCTATTATTTGTTGAGTGGAGATAACCAATTCTTGGGTCTAGATGAGTATTGTATATTTCACTCAAAACGGTTGTATACATTAAGGTATTTCCAAAGCTAATCAGAGAGTTTAATTTATTCAAAGGAGGTCTTTTGGTTCTTACATCAAAAGCAAAGGTGTCATTTTCTAAAATTCTATCAAAGGCTCCATAATAAACCTCCCTTGCATTTCCTTCAATTGCCATCATTTGTTCTATTGTCATTTCAAAATTCAGTTTGCTCTCTAAATTAACAATCTTATCAACCTGTGTTTCAACCTCTTTTCCTCTATTTAAGTAATATTTTAGTACACTAAGGATGTTTTTTCCACTGCCCGCAATGAATAAATAAGCAAGTTCTTTTCTCTTCTTAATATCCAAATAATATTCCGACTGTTTTAACACCATATATCCCGAATTGTAATGCTCCCTGGGATAATAACTGCCGACATAATAATCATAATAATTAAAATAATGAAGTACAATCTGATGTGTCGTACAAAATTCCAGGAATTTTTTGCTTGCACCAACTTCCCCCATGACACAGATTTCACCGATGTCCTCAACTGGTAAGTATTTCTTTCCTTCCACACCTTCAAAATAAATGGTATTATCTTTACGGTGAAGTTCCCCTTCATTAAAAATGTAAATTGTTTTCCTCATATGATTTCCCCTTAAGCCCAGCAAAATTCCGCGTATGCGCACTTTTTACAATATTTATTCCAAAAAGGCAAAGAAGGATATTCTTTATTCACTATATTCTTAATATCTTCCACCATTGCTTCCAGGCTTTTTCTGCTGTTATCATCCAGTACTACGGTTTCCCTCTTTTTCTCCTCCGGAAATAACAATGCTCCTTCAGCATGAATCCCTTTTTCCTCTAATTCTTTTAAATAAAATAGAAGCTGCATTCTGGCGCTTTCCATAAATCTTGAACTTTTCTTTATTTCCCCTACAAGCAGTTTCCCATTTTCTTTGGTTATAACATCAAATTTCGAATGTCCAAATTCGATTTCCTTACTGTCACGTCTATAAGCAGTCTCATGAACAGCATTTCCCATCTGCATATTTTCATCTTGCTGGTCTGCCTCTATCCCATGAGCCAAAAGCCGTACTTCTCTCTTACAGATACAATAATACCATATATATGTACCACTGACACTGAATTCATCCATAATACGATTCGTATCCCTCCCTTAATTTTTAATTATCCCTATGGCAGAACCCACACAATCGTACACATCTGATTTCATTCTTAAAGATAACTAACGTTTAATATATAAGCCAAACCTTAGTCAAAATAGATATTCGCAACCAGCTGCCGTACTTGCTCATAACCTAATAAGCAGCCTCGCTTATTTTCAGTGGGAACCCTGTTTTTTCATCTTTCCATCGCTAATATGTTTCACCACAAAATTATTCTTAATAATAATACACATCCGATTCCACCCCATAACCGGTTTCAGAATTGTAATATTTATCAATTTCATTGTTCGAAACATAATAGTAAACTTGGTTTTCGTCAAGAGGCGGCCGGTTATATTTATTTTTAGTAAATACACTCACATCCACAATATACTCTGATAATTTTCTTGCTATGGATTTTAAGTTCATCTTATGTTCCCACTTATCTTCTATTTCATTACTGATTAAGGTATATTCCTTCCATAGCTGCACTGCCTCATCATCCAGCTCTATAAATACAGACAGCTTATCTCCGGTATTTTCAATCAGTTCAAAACAATTTAAGGGAAGTACCTGATCAGCTGAATCATATGAAGTTTTATCGCCGTAATACCACTGTGAGGCTGCTCCTTTGATTAATGCTTCCGAAATATGCTGGGACTTTACATTACCATCCGCCATCCTCTCAAAATATCTTTCAATAACAGACATGAACTCCTGTTCTTCTAACCTTTCATAAGCACTTAAAATCTTCTCTGTTACATCTAAATCTGTTTTTGCATTTCGATAAACTTGATCCGAATAATAACCATTATTGTACTTTAACTTAATAAGATGAATTTCCCCCTTTTTCTCCCCGCCTTCCCGATTAGCCCTTCCGGCACTTTGAAAGATGGAGGGAAGTGGTGCAAAGTCACGATACACCACATCAAAATCAATATCTACACCAGCTTCTACAAGTTGAGTACTTACTGCCATATCATATTTTTTCTGCTTAATCCGATAAATTCTTCTTAACCTTTTTTTAGGGGGCAGCATGGTGCTAAGATAAGTAATATTGGCATCATAGAATTTATCTTTTAATAAATGGTATACCTTTTTGGAACATTCAATGGTATTTACGATAAACAGGTAACTTTTCCCCTCTTTGCAGCATAAATTTTCTACAAATTCCTCCGGAGTGCAGCTTATCCTTAACTCATTAAAAACAACTGTTCTTGATAAACCGGAATAATATTTTCTGTAATCACAAAGGGATTTACTGGTTTCCTCTTTAAATATCCTGGGTTGGGTAGCTGTCATTGCTATTACTTTACTGTTTAATAATTCTGCAAAGTCCTGAAGTAATCTGCCTATAAATTTATAGTATTTTACCGGTATTGTTTGTATTTCATCTATGATTACAATGGAATTACAAAACTTGCTGAATTTTCTCTGCATGGAATTTTTATATCCCGCTAAAGTAGAGAAGAACTGCTGGAAGGTGGTTACAATAATCTCACTGTTCCATCCCTCTAATAATATTTGAGCATTGTCTTTCCTGATTAAAGTATTTTCGTCACTTTCCCAAGTAAGTTCTGTCAGATGGTGGTGCTTACTTAATATATTATTCGTCACCTTCCGGTTGTCTGCCGATAAAACTTCTTCAATCACCCTGGCATTTTGATCAATAATACTCATAAAAGGGATAACATAAATGATCCGGTACAGGGCTTTCGTTTCTTCATACAATTTTTTCCGAAGTTTTATTGCATAATTTAATGAATTTAAGGTTTTACCCATTCCCGTCGGCAGGGTTAACGTAAAGATATTACTGCCGGTATCAATATTATCATTCACCTCATAAAAAGCCATACTGCGAAAGTTATTCAGGGAAGTTTCCTTAACATCTTTACTTTGAATATATTTTTCTACATCTGCCGTAAATTCTGCTCTTTGGGCCAAGTTTCTGTCACCCAGGGTTACCTGGCTTTTATCTCCGTCAATCAGTAAGGAAAAGCACAATTGCAGGGTAAAATAATCCTTGGTACTTAGCCTGTCCGGAGTTTCTTTCATTCTTTTTAGCCGGCTTCTCTCACGGTCGCGCCTTCTTCTCCGATTTTTTAAAAAATCACCTGTTTCAAGGATAAATCGTTCTCCCTCTCCATTAAGGATTACTTGAAGGGCATTCCGTTCAAGCCCGGCTTCTTCCAAAATGTCAATGAGCCCAGCATAATTTATGGTATCATATTGTGCCTTTAGCAATTGTGTTTTTCTATCGGACATATAATTATCTATATCAGAAAAATTTTGTAAATCCCCATGATGTTTTAATATACAATAAGCCATTATTACAATTAAATCTTCTTTTTCCTTTATGGTATCTTTTACAATGTGGTAGTATAAAAAAAGCATAGCTGACAGACCGGCATGGCTTTTTAAATCCTCCGGCACCTTTTCTTTACGGATATATCTCTGAAAATAGGCAGTTGCCTTTCCTATATCGTGGAACAGAAAAAAACTATCGGTAATATCATCATCCATTTCTTTTATTATCTCACAATTCAAAGCCTGTTTATAAAAATTTCCCCAATTTTTCACCTCTTCCAAATGCTCTTTCAGGCTTCTGTCCGGGTGAGACAATATTTCCTCCATCATGATTCCTCCTGTTCCACTCTTCTGCTTACCAAATGGTATTACTGACCTGAGCCTTTTTATCCGTATAAAGCTTAAAGATTCCCACCGGAATTCTTATAAGACTGCTTTACTTACGGTTCATTTAAGAAAGCAAAAACATATTCTTTCATTTTATAAACTTTATTGCATTTTACTTGAATTTTCTTTCCATTTGAAGAAAACAGCACATCCTCATAATCCAGGGGAATACGGTTCTCCCCAAACCTTTTTACATATCTTTCCCTTGTATATTGAATTTCCGGATCAATCCGAATTCCGTCATTGGGATGAAGGGTGTGAATTGCCACTGCAGAGTCAATTTCCTGGTAGTCATTTGATTCTGCCTGCTCTGCCTCCTCAAAACATACCAATTCGGTATCGGCAAGTAATCCGGAAAGCCCCAGGGAAATACTATAAGTAAAACAATGTTCTTTCAGCCTTCCCGCCAGTTCCTTAAGC